>NZ_LIQY01000462.1 GCF_001418495.1 Streptomyces pathocidini
GTCTTCCGCGGGGTCGGTCAGGAAGGCGGCCGGAGGGCCGCCGCGCTGCTGCGGGACGGCGGCGGAGGCGGGGGCGCCGCCGACGAGGCCGCCGATGACGGCGGCGGCCAGGGCGGTGACCCTGACGCGGCGGGGCGCGTTGGGGGTGGCCGCCCTGGCGTTGCGCGTCGTGCCCGGAGCGCCTGTCCCGGCACCGCCCGCCCTGCCGATTGCCCTGCCGGTTGCCGCGGCTCCGGGACTGCCGGCCGTGCCCAGGGCGGCGGTTCCGGGACCGTTGGGTGTGGTTGGGGCGGCGGTTCCGGGACTGCCGGTCGGGGCGGCGGCCGTCGGCCCGGTGCCGTCGGTCGTGCCACGGCCCTCACGGGTCCTGTGCGGCCTGGAACCACGGAACTGCACGGCTTCTCCCTCGCCCTGTCCATCCACGTCAATGCCCCGTCATACCCCTGGAGCGACAGCCCAGCCCATCCCCGCCTGAAGTGTCGTCAACGCCACGTCCGATGATCCCTGATGGCCCGAGTCGTCTCCCACTGGGGGGTTTGTCGAGACGTGCCCACACCGGAACGGACCCTGCTCGTATGGTGGAGGCGTGGGCGAAATCCATGAGTTGACGGTGTTGGGGCTCGTTGGGGCCCTGCGGCGGGGGGAGGTCTCGGCCGTCGAGGTGGCCGAGCACTACCTCGCCCGGATCGAGCGGCTCGACGGCGGGCTCGGCGCCTACCTCACCGTCACCCCCGAGCGCGCCCTCGACGACGCCCGCAGGGCGGACCGCCGCCGCGCCGCGGGCGGCGAACTGCCGCCGCTGCTGGGCGTACCGCTGCCGGTGAAGGACCTCGACCCCGTGCCCGGCGTCCGGTACACCGCCGGGTCGGCCGTCTTCGCCGACCGGATCGCCGCTCCGGAGGAGGCGACCCGACTGGTGGGCCGGCTCGAACGCGCCGGCACCGTGCTGCTCGGCAAGACCAACACCCCCGAATTCGGGCTCCCCGCCTACACGGAGAGCCGGATCGGGCCGCCGGCCCGCACCCCGTACGACCCCGCCCTGGGCGCGGGCGGGTCCAGCGGCGGGGCGGCCGCCGCCGTGGCCGCCGGACTTGCGCCCGCCGCCCAGGGCAGCGACGGCGGTGGATCCATCCGGATCCCCGCCGCCTGCTGCGGCCTCGTCGGCCTCAAGCCGAGCCGCGGCCGCGTCAGCCCCGCCCCCTACGGCGACGTCAGCGGCCTCGCCACGGCCGGGCCGCTGGCCCGTACGGTCCGGGACGCGGCCGCGCTGCTCGATGTCATGGCCGGCCCGGCCCCCGGGGACCCGGTCCCCATGGCACCGCCCGCGCGGCTGTTCCTGGAGTGGTGCGAGCGCGCCCCGGCGCGGCTGCGCATCGCGCGCTGGGCGCGGCCGGACGTGGCGGGCGTGAGCGTGGAGCCCGAGGTGCTCGCCGCGTACGAGAAGACCTCCGCGCTGCTCGCCGAGCTCGGCCACGAGGTGGTCGACGCCGACCAGCCGCTGCGGCCCGGCGACCGGGACGCGTTCACGCCCGTATGGGCGGTGCTGGCCGGGCTCGTGCCCGTACCGCCGGAGCGGGAGGGCGAGTTGACCCCGCTCACCCGCTGGCTGCGCGCGCGGGGCCGGGCCGCGACGGGCCTGGACTACGCGCGGTCGCTGGCCGCCATGCAGGTGGTGGGGCGCCGCCTCGCCGCCGCCGTGGCCCCGTACGACGCCGTGCTCACCCCCACCCTCGCCCGGCTTCCGCAGCCGGTCGGCTCGCTGCGCGACGACGCCGACCCGGCCGCCGACTTCGCCGCGCAGATCGCCTTCACGCCCTTCACCGCGCCCTGGAACATCGCCGGTCTGCCCGCGGTCTCCCTGCCGCTGGGCTGGACCGGCGCAGGCCTGCCCATCGGCATGATGCTGGGCGCGGCCCACGGCGCGGAGGGCCCCTTGCTCGCGCTCGCCGCCCAGTTGGAGGCGGCCTCGCCGTGGGCGGACCGCCGCCCGAGGGTGTGGTGACGGAACGGCACACGACTCCCGTGGCGGGCGCGCACGGCCCTGCCTGACGGCGTACGCCGGCGGGTCCATGTCCGCCGTGGACGACAGTGGACGGCCGCGGCCCCCACCCGTCGCCACGGCCTTCGGCTGGCCAACTGCCGCCTGTGGGCCTGAGCTCGCCCGTCGTGGACGGTTCTGCCACCTTGTCGCGGACGGTTCGGCGCGCGCCGACCGTGCCCACCGCGGGCGCGCACCGGGTCTACTCCGCGGAACCACATCCGTCGCGGACGATGGTGGCCGCGCCCGCCGCCATGGCCTTCGGCCGGGCCCGCCGCCACGAGCCCGGGCCCCGCCCGTCGTGGCCGGTCCGGCCTCTCCGTCGCGGGCAGCTCGCCCGCGCTCCGCGCCCCGCGCCCGCGGCGCACGCTCTCGCCCGAGCTCCGCCCCGCACGTCTCCTCACCCCACGCCCCGTGCAACACCGGCCGTCCGGAAATCGTCATCCGTCGGGCCCGCGTGGCCGCAATGCCTGCGCGGTTCGCGGGTGGCGGCCGTGAAATCGGGTGGCGGGAACCTTTGTGAGCTGGACCACGTTCCCGAGGTGTCTACGTCTGCGGTCCTGCCCACGGGGTAGGCCTGCTGGTGACCAACCGCCGTCGACCATCGGAGGCCCGACGTGGCCGCGTCCGCCCAACTGCTGCTGTCCGCCCTGTCCAAACCCGCCGGTTCCGTCGACTCCCCCTGCCCCGTCGATCCGACGTGCCGCCTGGACCACCAGGAACCCGTCAACCCGCTCGACCTGGACGGCCTGTCGGACCCCGATTCGGGCCTGGAGGGCGCAAGCTCCAGTGAGTGGGCCGAACCCCCGCTGACCAGTGAACCGCCGCTCGCCGACACCGCACCGCTCACGAGCGAGCCACCGCTCGCCGAACTACCGCTGACCAGCGAGCCCACCGCCCTGGGCGGGAACACGGAGACCATGGAGGTCTAGATGGGCCGAGCGCGGCTCGCCGCCCTGCACGGAGTCGCCACCGCGTACGAGCCCGCGCCGGGCCGTACGGTCCGGGTTCCCGAGGAGACGGTCGTCGCCGTGCTCGCCGCCCTCGGCGTGGACGCGTCCACGCCTGCCGCCGTGCGGGCCGCACTCGACCGCCATGTGCACGGGGAGGCGAACCGGCTGCTGCCCGACACGGTTGTCCTGCGGCGGCCTGCCGACCCTTCGGCCCCGGACGGAACCGCGCCCCCACACTCGTACGCCCCGCACTCGTACGCCCCACGCCCGCACTCCGCGCCTCCGTACGCCCCCGTGTCCGGTTCGCGCCCGCCCGTCCCGGCCCTGCCCGAGGGCACCGTGCTGCGGGTCGACACCGAGGACGGCGACTGCCTGCCCTGGAACGGCTCCGCCTTCTTCCGGGGGCACGGGTCGGCGGACGGCGGAGCGGGCCTGGCCGGCCAACTGCCGCTCGGCGTCCACGCCCTGCGCGCCCACGCCTCCGACGGCCGCTCCGCCCGCGCCACGCTCATCGTGGCGCCCGACCGGATGCCCGAGCCGCCCGGCCGCACCCACGGCTTCCTGGTGCAGCTCTACTCCCTGCTGTCCGCCCGCTCCTGGGGCATGGGCGACCTCGGAGACCTGGCCGACCTCGCCGCCTGGTCCGGCCGGACCCTGGGAGCCGGTTTCGTCCAGCTCAACCCGCTGCACGCGGCCGTGCCGGGGGACGGCACCGACCCGACCGACCCGTCCCCGTACCGCCCCTCCTCCCGCCGCTTCCCCGACCCGGTCCACCTGCGCGTGGAGGACGTGCCCGAGTACGCGTACCTCGAAGGCACCGCACGCGCGCGTGCGG
>NZ_LIQY01000463.1 GCF_001418495.1 Streptomyces pathocidini
CCAGCTACCGCTGGGGGTGCCCCCACCTCGGGCGGCCAACGTGCGGGATTCGTACCCGGCTATCCGCCGGAGTCCGTTGTCCGCCCTGCGGGGGCACCCCGGCACACCCCCTCCCCGCCGTCAGCGGCCGACCACGGGTGGCACTGGCCCGGTTCGCGGGTTTCGTGTCGGCGGGCGCTTCTGGTCGGGGCCGGACCGGAGGGCAGGCCGTACCGGCGGTTACCCCAGGTCCCTGACGGGGTGCGACAGGGGCGCCTCGCTATGTGACGAATTTGGCGATCCGTGCATTGGCCTGCAACGATTTCCCGTGCGCACGTCCTACGCGCAACGTTTACGCGGGCATACGCAAGGTTTGTGCATTACGAGCCGATGTGCCCAGCTCGTAGGGTCTGCGCTGTACGTGGAGTGGCGGTGACCGCCTGCTCGGCGGTCCCCTTCCCCTCTCGCGGGCTTCTCCTGCCGTGCCCGCCCGGGACCGCCGTGGGTCCCGCTCCTATGACTCGGCAGTGATGAAGGAGCCCCCCCAGTGTTGGACCATGGCGCAGCCCCGCCCGCTGCGGACAGCTCGACGCGTCCGCCCCAGCGGCCCGGCGGCCTCGGTACCCGCCTCACCCGCCGCAAGCCCGTAGAGCGGCTCGTGGCCGAGGGCGGCCAGGGCGCGGGCGGCAGCCTGCGGCGCTCGCTCGGCATGTGGCAGCTGACGATGATCAGCATCGGCGCCACCCTCGGCACCGGCATCTTCGTCGTCCTCGGCGAAGCGGTGCCGGACGCCGGCCCCGCCGTCACGGTGTCGTTCATCATCGCCGGCCTCACCGCCCTGTTCTCCGCCCTCTCGTACGCCGAGCTGGCCGGCACCATCCCGGTCTCCGGCTCCTCGTACTCGTACGCCTACGCCACCATGGGCGAGCTCGTCGCCTGGGTCTGCGGCTGGTGCCTGATCCTGGAGTACGGCGTCTCGGTCGCGGCCGTCGCGGTCGGCTGGGGCGAGTACCTCAACGAACTCCTCAGCGGCACCATCGGCGTCACCATCCCCGACGCGCTCGCCGCCCCGCCCGGCGACGGCGGGATCTTCAACCTGCCCGCCCTGCTGGTCGTGCTGCTGTCCATGGCCTTCCTGCTCGGCGGCGCCCGCGAGTCCGCCCGCGCCAACACGGTCATGGTCGCCGTGAAGATCGCCGCGCTGCTGCTCTTCTGCTCCGTCGCCTTCATGGGCATCCGGGCCGGCAACTACACCCCGTTCATGCCGCTCGGCATGGCCGGCGTCAGCGCGGCCGGCGCCACGCTCTTCTTCTCCTACATCGGCTTCGACGCCGCCTCCACCGCCGGCGAGGAGGCCAAGAACCCCAAGCGCGACCTGCCGCGCGCGATCATGCTCTCGCTGCTGATCGTCACCGCGCTGTACGTGCTGGTGGCCGCGGTCGCGGTCGGCGCCCGGCCGTGGGAGAAGTTCGCGGGCTCCGAGGCCTCGCTGGCCGGGATCATGCGCGAGGTCACGGGCCAGACCTTCTGGGGCGTACTGCTCGCCGCGGGCGCCGTCATCGCCATCGCGAGCGTGATCCTGACCGTGCTCTACGGCCAGACCCGCATCCTGTTCGCAATGTCCCGCGACGGCCTGGTGCCGAAGGTCTTCTCCAAGGTGGACGCGCGCACCGGCACCCCGCGCGCCAACACCGTGATCGTCTCGCTGTTCTGCGGCGTGCTGGCCGCCGCCATCCCGCTCGGCCAGCTCGCCGACGCGACCAGCATCGGCACGCTCTTCGCCTTCGCGCTGGTCAACATCGCGGTGATCGTGCTGCGCCGCACGCGGCCCGAGATGGAGCGCACCTTCCGGGTGCCGCTGTCCCCGCTCCTGCCGGTCGTCGGCTTCGGCTTCTGCGTGTGGATGATGGGCAGCCTCGACGTGATCACCTGGACCGTCTTCGGCGTCTGGATGGCCGTCGGCCTTGTGATCTACTTCGGGTACGGCATGCGCCGCTCCCGGCTGGAGTCCGACCCCGTGGGGGCTCCCGTACAGAAGTGATCAACCCGCAGTGCGACTGAACGAGCTCGACGAACGCATCGTCCACGCCCTCGCCGAGGACGCCCGCCGCTCCTACGCGGACATCGGATCCGAGGTCGGCCTGTCCGCGCCCGCCGTCAAGCGGCGCGTGGACAGGCTCCGGGCGGAGGGGGCCATCACCGGCTTCACCGTCCGGGTCGACCCGGCCGCCCTCGGCTGGGAGACGGAAGGCTTCATCGAGATCTACTGCCGGCGGAACACCTCGCCCGAGGCGATCCACCGGGGTCTTTCGCGCTATCCCGAGGTGGTGGCCGCGTCGACCGTGACCGGCGACGCGGACGCCCTCGTCCAGGTCTTCGCCTCCGACATGCGCCACTTCGAACGCGTCCTGGAACGCATCGCGGGCGAACCGTACGTCGAGCGCACGAAGTCGGTCCTGGTCCTCTCCCCCCTGCTCCGCCGCTTCAGCTCCGGCGCACCGGGGTAGACAACGATTCGCCGTTTTCGGCGAGAATCGCGCAACAATTCGCTCGCGAATGCGCAATATTCGTGGCTTGTCCGGCGATGACGGCGGACCTTACCTTCGTGAGGTCCCCCGAAAACCGCTCGACCAGCGAAGAGGTTCCATGGCCGCGCCGCTGCGCACCGCGCTGTTCCAAGGCCCCGGCGGCGTCCCCCGTTCCGTACAGGACAGCCTCGCCGCGCTCGACGGGGCCGCCCGCCGGGCCGCCTCCGCCGGGGCCCGGCTGCTGGTCGCCCCCGAGCTCTACCTGACCGGTTACGCGATCGGTGACGCCCTCCCGTCGCTGGCCGAGCCCGCCGACGGCCCGGGCGCCCGCCGCGTCGCCGAGATCGCCGCCGAGCACCGGCTCGCCATCGCGTACGGCTACCCCGAGCGCGCCGGGGACACCCTCCACAACTCCGCCCAGCTGATCGGCGCCGACGGCTCGCGCCTGGCGAACTACCGCAAGACCCACCTCTTCGGCGAGTTCGAGACCGGCTCCTTCACCCCCGGCGACACCCCCGTCGTCCAGGCGGACCTCGACGGCGTCCGCGTCGGCCTGCTGATCTGCTACGACGTCGAGTTCCCGGAGAACGTACGCGCCCACGCCCTGGCCGGCACCGAGCTGCTGCTCGTCCCCACCGCGCTGATGCGCCCCTACGAGATCGTGCCCAACACGGTCGTCCCGGCCCGCGCCTGGGAGAGCCAGCTCTACATCGCGTACGCCAACCGCTGCGGCCCCGAGGGCGACTTCCACTTCGCCGGGCTCAGCTGCCTCGCCGCCCCCGACGGCACCGCCCGGGCCCGCGCGGGCACGGGCGAGGACCTGGTCGTCGCCGACGCCGACCCGGGATTCCTCCAGGCCTCCCGCGCCGAGAACAGCTACCTCGGCGACCGCAGGCCCGAACTGTACGGCTCCCTCGTCTGAGCCTCCGCCCCGCCCCACCGCACCGCGATTCCCCGCAAGGAGAGCCAAGCCGATGACGTCCGTGCCCACCGCCGCCCACGACGAGCAGCACCCCGAGACGCCGGAGCTGCCGCCGATCACCATGTTCGGCCCGGACTTCCCGTACGCCTACGACGACTTCCTGGCCCACCCGGCCGGGATCGGCTCCATACCCGCGACCGAGCACGGCACCGAGGTCGCGGTCATCGGCGGCGGCCTCTCCGGCATCATCGCCGCGTACGAACTGATGAAGATGGGCCTCAAGCCCGTCGTCTACGAGGCCGACCAGATCGGCGGCCGGCTGCGCACCGTCCGCTTCGAGGGTTGCGCCGCGGGTGACGAGGGCGAGTTGGACTGCGAGCTGGGCGCGATGCGCTTCCCGCCGTCCTCCACCGCCTTCCAGCACTACATCGACCTGGTCGGCCTGGAGACCAGGCCGTTCCCCAACCCGCTCGCCCCCGACACCCCGTCCACGGTCGTCGACCTCAAGGGCGAGTCCCACTACGCGGAGTCCATCGAGGACCTGCCGCAGGTCTACCGCGACGTGATGCACGCGTGGAACGCCTGCCTGGAGGAGGGCGCGGACTTCTCCGACATGAACCGCGCCCTACGGATGCGCGACGTGCCGCGCATCCGCGAGATCTGGGCGCGGCTCGTCGAGAAGCTCGACAACCAGACCTTCTACGGCTTCCTCTGCGACTCCTCCGCCTTCAAGTCCTTCCGGCACCGGGAGATCTTCGGCCAGGTCGGCTTCGGCACCGGCGGCTGGGACACCGACTTCCCCAACTCCATCCTGGAGATCCTCCGCGTCGTCTACACCGAGGCCGACGACCACCACCGCGGCATCGTCGGCGGCAGCCAGCAGGTGCCGCTGCGGCTGTGGGAGCGCGAGCCGGAGAAGATCGTCCACTGGCCGATGGGCACCTCGCTGTCCTCGCTGCACGGCGGCGAGCCGCGCCCGGCCGTGACCCGGATGAACCGCACCGCGGGCAACCGGATCACCGTCACGGATGCCGCGGGCGACACTCGTACGTACCAGGCGGCCGTCTTCACCGCGCAGTCCTGGATGCTGCTGTCCAAGATCGAGTGCGATGACGCGCTGCTCCCCATCGACCACTGGACGGCCGTCGAGCGCACCCACTACATGGAGTCCTCCAAGCTCTTCGTCCCCGTCGACCGGCCGTTCTGGCTCGACAAGGCTGTTGACGACTCCGGGGTGTCGACCGGCCGGGACACGATGAGCATGACGCTCACCGACCGGATGACCCGCGGCACGTACCTCCTGGACAACGGGCCCGGCAAGCCGGCCGTCATCTGCCTCTCGTACACCTGGTGCGACGACTCGCTGAAGTGGCTGCCGCTGAACGCGAACGAGCGCATGGAGGTCATGCTCAAGTCGCTCTCGGAGATCTATCCGAAGGTCGACATCCGCAAGCACATCATCGGCAACCCGGTCACCGTCTCCTGGGAGAACGAGCCCTACTTCATGGGTGCGTTCAAGGCGAACCTGCCCGGCCACTACCGCTACCAGCGCCGCCTGTTCACGCACTTCATGCAGGACCGGCTGCCCGAGGACAAGCGCGGGCTGTTCCTCGCGGGAGACGACATCTCCTGGACCGCGGGCTGGGCCGAGGGCGCCGTGCAGACCGCGCTCAACGCGGTGTGGGGCGTCATGAACCACTTCGGCGGCGAGACGGACGCGACGAACCCGGGGCCGGGCGACCTGTACGACAGCATCGCCCCCGTGGAACTCCCGGAGGACTGACCGGCCTCCTCCGGTTCGGAGCGGGGGTACGAGACTCGGGCCGCCGCCGTGCGAGGAGCGCGGCGGCGGCCCGTATCAAGGGGAGGCCTCTCGGGGCCCGGGTGGGCCCAACTGGGGCCTGATGGTGATCCATTGGGGTGGTACGGGGTGTGATGTCCACGGCACGGGGCATTGATCATTGTCATGAACCTGCGACTCGCTGCCCCGGCCCTCGCCCTCGCCACCGTCCTGGGCACCGCCGCCTCCGCCACCGCCGCCGGAGTGCCGGTCGCCCCCGCCGACAAGGCGCGGGTGCTGGCCAGTTGGACCCAGGCGAGCGACAACAGCTACGGGCTGTGGGCCGCCGCACGTGGGAACCGGGCCGAATGGGAGGGGTACGGCTTCGACTGGTCCACGGACTACTGCTCCGGGGCGCCGGACATCCCCTTCGGCTTCGACTTCCGCCAGTCCTGCGCCCGGCATGACTTCGGCTACCGCAACTACAAGGCGGCGGGTGGCTTCGCCGCCAACAAACAACGGCTGGACGAGGCGTTCTTCGTGGACCTCAGGCGGGTGTGCATCCGGACCACGACGGGGTCGAGGACGCTGTGCGAGTCCACGGCTTGGATGTACTACCAGGCGGTCAGGAACTTCGGCGGGCAGGGCGTGGGCGGCTGACGGGTCGGCGGCCGGTGCCTTCGGTGCGGCTCGGCTCGCTGGAGTGGTGCGGGT
>NZ_LIQY01000464.1 GCF_001418495.1 Streptomyces pathocidini
CCCGAGGCGGCCGCCTCGGGGAGCGCGAGCAGGCCCGCTCCGACGGCGATGGCGGCCGCGAAGGCGAGCACGACGCCCTGCGTCGGGTGGGCGGCCAGCCGGGCCCACCGTGTCCGAGCCACGTGACCGATTCCTTCCGGTATGCAATGGATCGTCACCCTACCGGCGCGGCGGGGTTCTTCCCGGCGCTCCATGCGGGATGCGGCCCGTCGGGTGACGTGGCACCGCGGCTCGGCGCGGTCCTCTCGGTGGGGTGAAGTGGGGTGAGGTGGGGTGCTGCGGCGTGGCAGGTGGCGGACAGCTGCCAGACGACTGCCAACTCCCCTGGGAACTGGGGCGTGTTGCCGCGTGGGATGCGAGGGTCGGGAGTCGTCGGAGCGCCCCGGTGAGAGTGGGTCCGGGGCGCTCCGGCCCTATCGGCAGCAGGGGCTCGGCCTCATCGACGCAAGAGGCTCCGGCCTCATCGGCGTATGGGGGCTCCGGCCTCATCGGTGCAAGGGGGCTCCGGCCTCATCGACAGCAGGGAGGGAACAACGATGAAGACGCTCCGACGCGCACTCGTCGCGGGAACCATGGCCTTGGCTCTGGGCGGTGTCGTGGTGCCCGCCGCCTCGGCCGCCACCGCGGGCACCCAGCCGGCTCCGCTGGGCGGGATCTCGGTCCAGAAGACCTGGCACGCCACGGTGCAGTGCCAGATCGTCCGGATCAGGGACAACCACGTCGTCGGCTACGACCGGGCCGACGGCTCGGGCAACTCCAAGCAGGACGCGATCAACGACGCCAAGGCCAACGTCCCCGTCCCGGCGGGCCACTACAAGCGCCACTGCGACGTGAAGCGCCTTTGGTAGCGTCGAACAGGGGTGATGCGCGGGCCCCTTCCCCACTCGACCCGGATGGTGAGCGATGTCCGAATCCGCAGACGACCCCGGCGTCTGGGAGGTCCGCCTCGGCATCTACGCCACCCGGAAGCAGGCCGAGGAGGTGAAGGAGCAGATCACCCGGCTGCTGTGCCCGGACCCCGACCACGCGCCGCCGTGCCCGGTCCCCTGGTCGGTGTCCATGCTCCACGCGTCGGATCTCGAGGATCCCGACTCCTATGCGGAGCTGGTCGAACAGGCCCGCATCGAGGGGCACTCCTGAGAGATCGAGAGGGGCTCCCAGGAGGCGGCGTCCCCGCGCGGGCACGCCTCAGGAGGCGGCCCAGCCCGACCAGCGGGTCACGGTGACGGCGACGAGCGGGCCCTCGGGCGTACGGGCGCGGTACTGCGCGTACTCGGCCCTGAGCAGGGCCAGCGGGTGGGCGCGCCCCTCGGGGACCTCGACGATCTCGGCCATGCCATCGGCACGGGCCCACCAGAGGGTGGACCAGTCCTCGGCGTAGTGGTCGGCCAGGAGGCAGACGCGGGCGTTCTCGCGGATGTTGCGGAGGCGGCGCAGATCCCAGGTGGTCTTGGGTTTGTGGTCGATCGCGAACCAGACCCGGTCGCCCTCCAGGGCGCAGCAGACGGGGACTGCGTGCGGGACGCCGTCACCGTCCGCCGTCGCCAGGCGGGCGACCGGGGCCCGTGCGAAACGGCGCCGCGCCTCGGCCGGGTCCAGCCGTGTCACGGCCGCGCCCCGGGGGCCGCTTCCCCACGTACTGCCCGCCTCACGACACGTGCTGTCCGCCTCACGAGTACTGTCCGCCTCACGACACCACGTCCTTGGCGCGGAAGCCGCGGAACGCCAGGGCCGTGAGCACCAGCGCGTAGGAGACCGAGACCGCCGCGCCCTGGAGCATGCCGCCCCACTCCAGTTGCGGCTGGAGCGCGTCCGCCCAGGCGAACTGCCAGTGCGCGGGCAGGAAGTCACGCCACGAACCGAGCGCCGTGACCTGGTCGAGGACATTGCCCACGATCGTCAGGCCCACCGCGCCGCCGACCGCGCCCAGCGGCGCGTCGGTCACCGTCGAGAGCCAGAACGCCAGCGCCGCGGTGACGAGTTGGCTGACGAAGACGTACGCGACGACGACCGCGAGCCGCTGTACGGCCGTCTCCGGGGCGAGCGCGCCGCCGGTGGGCAGCCGGAGGTCGTCCCACCCGTACGCCGCTGTGCCGGCCGCCAGGGCCACCAGCGGCAGCAGCACCATCGCCGCCGCGCTGAACGCGAGCGCCACGGCCAGTTTGGAGACGAGCAGCCGGGCGCGCGGCACGGGCGCGGCCAGCAGATAGCGCAGCGAGGACCAGCTCGCCTCCGAGGCGACCGTGTCGCCGCAGAACAGCGCTACCGGCACCACCAGCAGGAAGCCCGCCGAGACGAACAGGCAGGTGGCGGCGAAGTTCACGCCGGACGCCGTGGCCGTGTCGATCAGCGTGACGCGGTTGTTGCGGCCGCCCGGTTCGCCGCCGAGGGCGAAGGCGGTGATCAGGATGAACGGCAGTGCGGCGAGCACCGCCCCCACCACCAGCGTGCGGCGGCGCCGCAGCTGGCGCATCGCCTCCACCCGCAGGGGGAGGGTCCGGCGGGCGCGGTAGCCGGGCGCGGGGCCCGCCTCCAGGTGCTGCGCGGTCATGAGGTGGCTCCTCCGATCAGGGTGAGGAACGCGTCCTCAAGGCGCCGGTGCGGGCCGACCCGGTCCACCGGGATCTCCAACCGGACCAGCTCGACGAGCAGTTGGGGGGCCGCGAGTCCGTCCAGTCGTACGAGCAGGCCCTCGTCGGTGCGGACGGCCGAGCCGACGCCCTCCAGGGAGGCCACCTTGTCGACCGTGGCGTCCGCGACCGCGCCCCCGGCGACGCCCACCAGCAGGGTGTCGCCGCCGCCCGTGATCTCCGCGACGGGGCCCGCGCTGACCAGTTGCCCCCGGTCCATGACGACCAGGTGCGTGCAGCTCTGCTCGACCTCGGCCAGGAGGTGGCTGGAGACGATGACGGTCCGCCCGGCGGCCGCGTACCGGATCAGGACCTCGCGCATCTCGCGGATCTGCGGCGGGTCCAGGCCGTTGGTCGGCTCGTCCAGGATCAGCAGGTCCGGCAGGCCGAGCATGGCCTGGGCGATGGCGAGCCGCTGCCGCATGCCCTGGGAGTAGGTGCGCACGGCCCGGTGGATCGCGTCCCCCAGGCCCGCGATCTCCAGCGCCTCCGCCACGCGCGCGTCCTCGCGGGGGCGGCCGGTCGCCTGCCAGTAGAGGTCCAGGTTGGCCCGGCCCGACAGATGCGGCAGGAAGCCGGCGCCCTCGACGAACGAGCCGACCCGCGACAACACCGGCGCGCCCGGCCTGACGGCCTGCCCGAAGATCCGGATCTCGCCGGCGTCCGGCCGGATCAGGCCCATGAGCATCCGCAGGGTCGTGGTCTTGCCCGCGCCGTTCGGGCCGAGGAGCCCCAGCACCTGGCCGCGCTCGACGCGGAAGGACAGGTCCCGTACGGCGTACCGGTCGGCCGACTTGGCGTACCGCTTGCTCAAGTCGGTGATCTGGAGCGGCACTTCGGCCAGGTCCGGGTCCCGGGGCGGGGCCGAGGTGCGGCGGCGTCCGGTGAGCAGCAGCGCCGCGGCGACGGCCGCGGCCCCCAGGGGAAGGCCCCAGACCCACCCGGGAAGGGCGGCGGGGGCGGTCCGCACGTCCGGCGCGGTGGGCACGGTCAGCGCGCCCTCGCCGTCGAGGGCGGCGGTGTACGTCGCGGGCTCGGCCGGGGACCCGTACGCCATGTCGGTCGAGGCCAGGACGAGCCGCATCCGGTGCCCCGAGGAGAAGGAGTGGTCGACCGCCGGCAGCCGCAGCTCGACCGTCCTGCCCTCCTTGGCGCCGGTGACGCGCACGGGCGCCACGAGCTGGGAGGGCAGCACCTGGCTGCCGTCGGGGGCCACGTCGTAGAGCTTGGCGAAGAGCACGGCGTCGGCGGAGTCGGCTTTGACCTCGACGCGTACGGTCGGCGAGCCGGTGACCTGTATGTCCGAGGCCAGGGGCGCGGAGTCGAAGCGGGCGTGCTGGCCGGGGAAGTCGACGGAGAGGCCGACGCCGAGGCCGGACAGCTGGGCCAGGCCGCCGACGCCCGGAACGCCGGAGATGGCGGGCGGGTTGGCGCCCG
>NZ_LIQY01000465.1 GCF_001418495.1 Streptomyces pathocidini
CAGGGGCGGTTCATGGGGGACGTGCGGCTCAGCAGAGACCCTTGGGTTCGGAGGTCTTGCAGCTGTTGGCCTCGAACCGGTTGCCGGTCCCCTTGTCACGGTTGGCCAGGTCCGCAGGCTTGTTCTCCGCCATGTTGTTGTTGCTGATCACGTTGCGGTCGTTGGCGGTGCCCACGAAGCTCTTGAACAGGACGATGCCGCCGGACATCGGTGACTTGCCCTCGTGGCCGCGGACGGTGTTGCGCGTCACCGTCACCTCCTCGACTCCGGTGAGGATGATCCCCACACCCTGGATGAAGGGGAGGCGGCTGGTTTTGGCGCAGTACTTGTTGTTCCGCTCCACTCGGTTGTTCCGGACCGTCATGGCCCCGGCCTTCGGCTTGCCCTCGTCGCCCACGACGAACACGCCGGCGCAGTTCTCGAGGAGGCTGTTGCCCTCGACGGTCAGGTTTCTGAGGCGCCGGACCGTGATGCCGGTCCGGTTGCCGGTGAGGGTGTTGCCGACGATCTGGGTGCCCTGAGTGTCGAGGGCACCGCCTTCCTGGTCGACCGTGTTGGCGATGAAGAGGCCCGCGTCGCCGTTGCCGCGCGCGGCGTTCCCGCGGAAGACGCCCCGGGTCGACTTCTCCTGCGCCATTCCCCACACGCCGTTGCTCTCGGCCGTCACTCCGTAGACGCCGAAGCGGTCGGTGCCGGTGGCCCAGACGCCGTTCTTCTTGAAGCCGCTCACCTTCAGCGAGCGGATGTTGACGTTCGACAGTGCTTTGCCGGCGGCTCCGGTGACACAGATTCCGTTGCCCTCCTTGGCGCAGTCGTCGGCGGTCGGCGCCGGGCCCCCGTCGGCTCGGCCCTTGGTGGGTTTGGCTCCCACCGTCGCGGGGGTGATCACCGTGCGGTCGCCCGCCCCGCGGAGGGTCAGGTTGGACTTCGTGATCTGGATGCTCTGCTGATAAGTGCCGGGGGCGACGACGACGGTGTCGCCCGGTTGGGCGGCGTCGATCGCCTTCTGGATCGACTGCCCCGCGCGTACGGCGTGGGTACGGCCGGATGTGAAGGGGGCCGCGCTGGCAGCGGGGACGGCCTTGGGCTCCGCTGCGGTCGGCTCGTTGTCCAGGACTGCCGGTGCTGCCGCGCCCAGGCCTGTGACCATGGCTGCCGCGGCCCATCCGAGATAGGTGACCTTGCGTTTTGTCATAGTCCGAAGCTATTTGCGAAACTTTGACCCCGCCACCGATGGCGACGGGTCGAATACACCCCGTACGCGGTGACGCGGCGGCGCCAGGCCGGAGACACCACTCGTACGGCTGGCCATATACGGCCGGTTGCCGGACGGCAACCGCGACCCTCCAGCGCCCGGACCCGGCCTGGCGCACCGCCGCACCGCCACCGCACCGCCGAGGAGTAGACGCCCGGTGGCCGGGCCGTACGGTGCCGGGCCCCAGGACCCGGGCTGAACCCTTGAATCCTTGTCCGGGGTGCTGCCGTCGCACCCACGGGCACGTGCCCAACTGCCGCTCCTGCCCTGGCAGATATCCGCCTGGCAGGGATCCGCCAGTGGCGGAGGTGGCATGGTCAGCCTGGCAGGGCTGCCAATGAGGGGTGGGGAATCCCTCCGTCCACGTCTGTTTCAAGGGAGTTGGGGAATTGGCGGCCATACGTACGTCCAGGAGAAGACCCGGCGGCAGATCCGCGGCCATCGTCGCCGCCACGGCGGTTGCGCTGCTGGCGGGTGGGCTGCCCGCCGGAGCGGAGTCCGGCAGTGGTGGCAGGAACGTGGCAGTGCCACCTCTGGCCGCGCCGCCTCCGGCAGTACCCGGGCAGCAGACAGTCACCCTTGTCAGTGGTGACAGGGTCAGCTTCACCGGGAGCGGCGACAGCCTCCAGGTCAGTGGCGTCACCCCCGGCAAGGGACGCGAGCGGATCGCGTTCACGCGGGCGCGGTTCGACGGCCACGAGTACGTGATCCCGGTCGACGCCACCGCCCCGCTCGCGGCCGACCGGCTCGACCAGCGGCTCTTCGACGTGACCGCACTCGCCGAGCAGGGCTACGACGACTCGGCCCGCAAGGACATACCGCTCATCACCACCGAGCAGGCCGCCCCTGCCCTCAAGGGCGCCAGGAACCAGGGGGAGTTCGACACGCTCGGGCTGACCGCCCGTACCGTACACAAGACAGAAGCCGCCCGCGCCTGGCAGGGCTTCCTCACGCAGACCTCTGGCACCTCCCGTACCGCCCGCGCCTCCAGACTGTGGCTGGACGCGAAGGTCTCGGCGAGCCTCGACCGCAGTGTCGCGATGACCGGCGCCAACGAGGCCTGGCGCAAAGGACTCGAGGGCAGGGGCGTGAAGGTCGCGGTCCTCGACACCGGGTACGACCAGGGCCACCCCGACCTCAAGGGCAAGGTCACCGCCGAGAAGAACTTCACCTGGGACGAGTCCGTCCAGGACCGCAACGGCCACGGCACCCACGTCGCGTCCACCGTGGCAGGCGACGGCGCCGCCTCCGGCGGCCGCTACCGCGGCGTCGCGCCCGGGGCCGAACTCCTCGTCGGCAAGGTCCTCGACGCCGGCGGCACCGGCCAGATCAGCTGGATTCTCGAAGGCATGGAGTGGGCGACCACGCAGGACGCCGACGTCGTCTCCATGAGCCTGGGCTCCAGCGAGCCCAGCGACGGCACCGACCCGCTCTCGCAGGCGGTCGAGAAGCTGTCGGCCGACGGCGGCCCGCTGTTCGTGGTCGCTGCGGGCAACGACGGCGCGCCCCGGACGATCGGCTCCCCCGCCGCCGCGCCCAGCGCCCTGACCGTCGGGTCGATCACCAAGCAGCGCGCGATGTCCACCTTCTCCTCCCAAGGCCCGGCCCTCGCCGACGCCGGCGTGAAGCCCGAGATCACCGCCCCCGGCAGCGACATCACCGCCGCCCGCGCGCAGGGCACCCTCGCCGACGCGGCCGTCGGCGAGCGCTACGCGACCATCAGCGGCACCTCCATGGCCACCCCGCACGTGTCCGGCGCGGCCGCGATCCTCAAGCAGCGCCACCCCGAGTGGGACGCCCGGCAGCTCAAGGCCGCGCTGGTCGGCACCGCGGACGCGGTGAAGGGCGCGGGCGTGTACGAGCAGGGGGCGGGCAGCGTCGACGTCCCGGGCGCGCTGGCGGCCGGGGTCACCGCTTCGCCCACCGCCGTCTCGGCGGAGCTGGTCTGGCCGTACGAGGGCGCCGCCGGTGAATTCCGCGCCATCACGTACCGCAACCCCACCCCCAAGCCCATCCACCTCACCCTCTCCCTGGAAGGCCACGCCCCCGTCGCCCTCGCCGACCGCCGGCTGACCGTCCCCGCGGGCGGCACCGTCCAGGCCGCCGTCCGGATCGACGCCCGGCGCGCCGAGCCCGGTACGCACAGCGCCTGGGTCGTGGCGCGCGGCTCCAACGGCAGCCGCGTCCGCACCCCCGTGGGCATCGACGCGGAGCGACCGAGCGCGACACTGACCGTGGAGCCCGCCGCCCACCGCCCCGGGGTCGACCGGACGTACACCAACCTGGTCGTGCAGAACGAGAAGACCGGCGAGGCGCAGCTGGTCAGCGCCGCGGACGAGGCGCAGCGGCTGCGGCTGCCGCTGGGCACGTACCGGGTGTTCGGCGACGTGTGGGAGTACGTCGAGTACGGCACGGTCGGTGTGGCGCGCTCCTCCGTGACGCTCGCCCAGCGCGTCACGCTGACCGGCGACCGCACGGTCGAACCGGACGTGTCCGGCGCCGAGCCGGTGCGCCGGAGCATCGACGACCCGGACATGCGGATCAACGAGCAGGGTTCCGCGGCCGGGCTGGTCTCGACCACCGGGAGCGGTGCCACCACCGGGCTCGTGGCCCCGATCTTCGGAGGCCGGCACCAGGCGTACGCGGTGGGCAGCGCGCGCATACCCGGGCTGACGTACTTCTCCGCCGCCTCCTGGCAGCAGCCCTATGTCCGCGCCACCGTCGTCGGCTCCCCCGACCCCGTCGACATCGACGTCAGCCTGCTGGCGTGGCAGCGCCAGGAGTGGGACGTGCGCGGACAGGTCACCGACGCGGGCACCGCGGCGGACCTGGCGGGCCTGGAGCTCAAGGACCGGGTCGTGCTGTTCGACCCGGGCTACGGCACCCCGTACGAGGAGGCGACCAGGCGCTACGAGGCGATCAAGGCGCAGGGGCCGGCGGCGGTCCTCATCGGCTCGGGCTGGGTGGACTTCGACCTGGCCGATCCGCCGCTGTCGGTCTCCGAGCCGGGGATGGCGCTGCTGCGCGAGCGGCTGGCCGACGGTCCGGTCACCCTGGAGATCAAGGGCCAACGCAACGGCGGGCGCACGTACTTCACGTTCCACACCCGCGAGAACGGTGTTCCGGCCGGTGCCGACTGGACCGACCGGCGCAGGGACCTGGTGCCGGTCGAGCACGCGTTCCGTACGACGGGCTACCCCAACGACCCCAAGGGGATCTACGGGTGGGTCACATATGAGGGGCTGCAACTGGCCCAGCAGTGGACGCTCTTCCGCGCTCCGCACCGCATGACCGCGTACTACACGCCGGACGTGCGGTGGACGACGGCGACGTTCGAGTACGCGGTCGACGCGGGCGCGCTGGGCGTCCAGTACACGGACCCGATCCTCTACCGCCGGAGCCGCAGCGCGGACACCCTGGAGGACAACTGGCTGACCGGCCCGTTCAACCCCTCCCTCTCGGTCACCGGCGCGGACGGCCGCCCGCAGGCCACCCGCGACGGGGACAAGCTGCGCCTCGCCCTCCCCATGTTCTCCGACGCGGCGGGCCACCGGTCCGAGCGGGTACGGGAGTTGGAGACGGGCGGGACGGTGCTGCGCGACGCCGCGTCGGGCACCGTCGTGGGCCGCAACGACCAGCCGGGGCAGGGCGTCTTCGACGTACCGTCCAAGGCCCGGTGGTACGAGCTGACGGCCACCGCCCGCCGCGACTCCCCCGAGTGGCCGCTGGCCACCGAGGTCAGTGACGTCTGGCGCTTCCGGTCCGCGCACACGCGCGGGGAGAGCGCGCTGCCGCTGCTGGACACGCGGTACGAGGTGCCGGGCCTGGATGGCGACAACTCGGTACCGGAGGGCCGTGAGTTCGGCTTCGACCTCGGCTTCGCCTACCAGAAGGGCGCGCCGCGGGGCGGGGACGTGGACCGGGCGTCGGTCTCGTACTCGACGGACGACGGCGCGACCTGGCAGGCGGCCGAAGTCCGCCGGAGCGGGGACGGTTGGCGGGTCACCGTGCCCGGTATGGACACCGGCTGGGTCTCGCTGAAGGTGGCCGCGGAGGCGCGCGGGGGCGGATCGCTGACGGAGACGGTCACAAGGGCGTACCGGGTCGGGTGCGCGGAGTACTGGTGCGACTTCGCGCCGGACTGGCCGCACTGGCGACGGTAGTCGCCTGCTGTCCGAGGCGGGCGGCCGTGAGCCACCCGCCTCGGCCACCCGAACCCAGACGTTACTTGGGGCACGCCGGTCCGGTCCTGGGGCCTTTCACTGCGGTACGGGCGCGCGTACGCGTGGTCGGTCGCTCCCTCAGCGCGACGACGTCGGAGATCGATCCCGCGCGCGGGCGCGTGGTCGGTCGTTCAGCCCTGATGACGTGGGCTGCCGGGGGACGCCGCGGCCGGCTGTCTCCTGCGCCGGGCCCGGTCGGCGCCCCAGGCGCCCAGGCCCACCAGTACGGCTACTGCTGCGGCGTACACCGGCAGCCACCGCGTCGTCGTGGCCGCCAGGCAGTCTGCGACGACGTCACCGCTCTGGAGGTCCTTCGCCCGGGCCAGGGCCGTACCGTCGCGACCGGCCAGATTCGCCAGCGCGGCCTCCACGCGGAGGTCTTCGTACCGGCCCAGCTCACGGCAGTCGCCGCGCGTGCCCGGCATCGGGAACAGCCACGCCCAGCGCTGGAGCATCGGGGCCAGCGCGATCGCGACACACAGGCCCACGATCATCGAGTACGCCGTCAGGTTCCGTAGGTACGCGGCCCCGTGGCGCCTCCGCGTCGGCAGACGGTGAAAGCAGAGGATGAGCGCGAGCAGCGTCACTCCGATGTAGGTGGCGAACCACTGCCAGGAGCCCTGTGCGAGTGAGGCCGCGAGCACGGCGGCGAGCGCGATGCCGATGACCCCCGGCTGGCTGGCGGTGCCGTCGCCCACGTCGGCGGTTGCCGCGTTCCGGCGTCCACGGGTGCCGGGGTTGTCCACGGTCTCTCCTGCCTGGTTCCGAAAGCACCGAGGCACCAGTCTCCGGGCGCAGGCCGGCGGCGAACTCGCACCATGCCGGTCCGGAGCCGAAAGGCGCCCGGTTGGCGGGGCCGCCCCGGAGCCCGTGGGGAGTCTCGGGCGCCGGGCTTTGGGGCCGTCTCCGGTGCTGAGGGTTTGGGGAAACGGTCTCGGGCGCGGAAGCCTCGGGAACGGTCCCTGGCAGGGCACTGGGACCGTTCCCGGGTCCAGGGCCCGGGGAGTGATCCCGAGCGCCAGGGCTTTGGGGGGGGCGGTCCCGAACGCCAGGGCCTTGCGGGAGAGTCTCGGATCCCCCGGGGCCTTGGGGCCCGTCGGTCAGGCCCTCCCCCGCTCGGGCGCGGACGCCCGGGATGCCTCCAGGAGGATGCGCGCGGCGGCCTTCGCCTCGTGGGCGGCCGCGGGCGATCCCGAGATCGCGGCCGTGGTGATGGCGCCCTCGGCGAGGAGGGTGAGGTGGGCGGCCAGGGGTGCGGGCAACCCGGCGGCGGCCACGAGGTCGGAGAGGTAGCGGCGGAAGGCGGCCTTGTGGGCGCGGGCGACCTCCGCGACGGCCGGTGAGGTGGCGCCGAGTTCGCCGTAGGAGTTGATGAACGCGCAGCCCCGGTAGCCCTCTTCCGCGAACCACTGGTGCAGCCAGTCGAAAACGGCGAGGATCCGGGCCACGGGCACACCGGTCGACTCCATGGGCACACCGGGCGACTCGGCGGCCTCACCGGGCGACTCGGTGACCGTGCCAGTCGACTCCGCAGGCGCACCAGGTGACTTGGCGACCGCACCGGTCGACTCCGCGACCGCACCGGTCGACTTGGCCAGCACATCAGGCGTATCAGGCCTATCGGCCAGCTTGGCGACGTGTTCGGCGAGGCGGCGCAGCCAGCGGGTGTCGCGGCGGCGCAGATACGCCTCCACCAGGTCGTCCTTCGACGGGTAGAGCTGGTAGAGCCGCTTGAGGGAGACCCCGGACGCGGCGCGGACCGCGTCCATGCCGACCGCCCGCACCCCGCGCGCGTAGAACAGCTCCTCGGCCGCGTCGAGTACGCGCCCCTCCGTCGTCTCGCCGTCCACAGTCAACCCTTGCGTCCTTGCCTTCTTGCAGGGAGAACCATCGTTCTCCTACGGTAGCGCATAGCATGGAGAACGATCGTTCTCCATGAGCCGCTTCGCCGGAGAGGGAGACACCGCCATGTCCCAACAGCGCCCGCCCCTGCCGCCGTTCACCGAGGAGACCGCCCGGCGGAAGGTCCAACTCGCCGAGGACGCCTGGAACACCCGCGACCCCGAGAAGGTCGCGCTCGCGTACACCGAGGACTCCGAGTGGCGAAACCGGGACCTGTTCATCAACGGCCGCCGGGAGATCGTGGAGTTCCTGACCGCCAAGTGGGAGCGCGAGTCGGGCTACCGGCTGCGGAAGGAGCTGTGGGCCTACACCGGCAACAGGATCGCCGTACGGTTCGAGTACGAGTACCACGACGAACAGGGCCAGTGGTTCCGCGCCTACGGCAACGAGAACTGGGAGTTCGACAACAACGGCCTGATGCGCAACCGCTACGCCAGCATCAACGACCTCCCCATCGCCCCGCAGGAACGCCGAATCGCCGCCGATGGCCGCGAGGGCGGCCCCTCGTGAGCGTCCATTACCGGATCTGCCGCCGCACCAGTTCGTAGAAGAGTCCGTCCTGTTCCGCGAGGAGTTCCGCCGGGGGGCCCATCTGGGTCGTTCGGCCTCCGTCCATCACGATGACGCGGTCCGCGTCCATGATGGTGGAGAGGCGGTGGGCGATGACGACGCGGGTGGCGTTAAGCGCGCGGGTGGATTCGGTGACGATGCGCTGGGTCTCGTTGTCGAGGGCGCTCGTGGCCTCGTCGAAGAAGAGGATGCGGGGGCGGCGGATGAGCGCCTGGGCGATCATCAGACGCTGGCGCTGGCCGCCGGAGACGGTGCCGCCGCCGTCGGACAGCATCGTGTGCAGGCCCATCGGCATGCGCTTGATATCCTCGGCCAGGCCCGCCATCTCTGCCGCCTGCCACGCCTCCTCCTGGGAGAACATCTCCGTGCCGCAGATGCAGTCCAGGATCGAGCCGTTGAACGGCTGGGCGTTCTGGAGGACGACCCCGCACTGGCGGCGTACGGCCGCCTGGTCCAGCGCCGCCAGGTCCTGGCCGTCGTACAGGACGCTGCCCGAGGTCGGGCGGTCGAAGCCGATCAGCAGGCGCAGCAGGGTCGACTTTCCGCAGCCGCTCGCGCCCACGATCGCCACGAACTCGCCCGGCCGGATCGCGAACGAGACGTCCTCCAGGACGAGTGGGGAGCCCTCCTCGTAGCGATACGACAGGCCCCGCACCTCCAGGGCGCCGCTCAGCTCCCCCGGCGCCGTGCTGCCGCCTCGGACCTCGGGCCTCTCCTGCAGGATCGGCTTGACCTGTTCGAACATCGGCAGCACCGCCGCCGCCGAGATCAGCGCGCCGGTCAGCTGCGTGACCGAGGTCAGGACCATCGTCACGGCCGTGTTGAAGGTGAGGAAGGCGCTCGGCGAGAGGGTTCCGCGGGCCGGGCCCGCCAGGAGCACGAACATCAGCAGGGTGCAGAGCGGGAGGTAGACGGCGTTGAAGACGCCGATCAGGTTCTTGATCCGGCCCACCCGCTGCTGCAGCTCGCGGCTGCGCGCGAACTCCCGCGCCCACGCCGCGTACGCGAAGCTCTCCGCCGCCGCGACGCGCAGCTTCGGCAGGCCGCGCAGGGTTTGGAACGCCTGGTTGTTGAGCTTGTTGTTGAGCTCGATCAGGCGGCGCTGCCAGCGCAGTTGCCACAGTCCCAGGAACAGGAAGACCGAGGCGATGACGACCAGGAGTCCCATGGCCACCAGGGCGAGCCGCGCGCTGTAGACCAGCAGCAGTACGAGGTTCACCGCGCCGACCGTGCCCGCCTGCACCACGACCGCGCTGATGCCGGACAGCAGGCGGCGGATCGTACTGATGCCCATGGCGGCGCTCGCCAGCTCGCCGGTGGAGCGGCCGGCGAAGAACGTGGTCGGCAGGCGCAGCAGCCGGTCCCAGACGGCCGGTTGGAGGGTGCTCTCGATGCGGCCCTCCATCCGCAGGATGGAGGTGTTCTGCAGGAGCATGAAGGCGGCGGAGACCACCGAGGTGGCCACGAGCGCCAGCGCGGCCTGGACGATCAGGCCGTTCTCGGCGTTGGGCACGTACACGCCCAGCACCTGCCCGGTGGCGATGGGCACCAGCGTGCCCAGGCCGACCGCCACGAGGCCGCCGAGGACCAGGTTGCGCAGGTCCGTACGCGTGCCGTGCATGCTGAAGCGGAGCAACCGCCAGGGGGACACGGGGCGTTCGGGCAGCGGGCGGTAGAACATGATCGCGCGGGGTTCGAGAAGGTCCGCCTCGGCCTTGCCGATGCGCGTGCGCTCTCCCGTGGCCGGGTCCAGCGCCTCGTAGGCGCCGCGCCGCCACAGGAGCGCGACCGGGGACTCGCCGTCGGCCCAGTGGCCCACCAGGGGGCCGGTGTTCTCGCGCCACCAGGTGGCGCGGAGCTTGATGACACGGGTGCGGAAGCGGGAGCTGAGGGCGATGCGCTCGACCGGGTTCATCCGGTCGTTGAGCGAGCCGCCCGCCACCGGCGGGGTGACCGTGAGTCCGGCCGCCGCCGCGACCTCGCGGCAGACCGCCAGCGCGGCGTCGTCGGCCTCGCCCATGCCCGGGCCGGAAGTCCGGCGCTCGGCCGAGCGGTTGATGGAGGCCAGCAGCGCCTGGTCCGCCTGGGCCCGTACGCTCTCGCCTGCCTCGATCCCGGCAGCGGCCCGGTCCTCGTGGGCGCGCTCCAGCCGCTCGATCCAGCCGTCCAGCGCGTACAGCAGCCGAAACTGCTGGTTGACCATGCGCTGCCACAGCGCGCCGTCGATGAGCAGGTCGGCCGCCGCCTCCGGGCCGTACGCGGCGCCGTACTGGACGCTGCCGGGTGACATCTCCATCCACAGGATGTCGTCGTCGGCGCCCGCGCCGGCCGGGGAGACCGGCGCGCCGTCCAGCGGGGCCTCGTACAGGACGCGCAGGCCGCGTCCCACGCCCCGCGCGAACGCGTCCTCCAGCGGGCCCGGCACACCCGTCGCCCCGGCCTCGTAGCCGTACGCGCCCTCCTGGCCGTGGCCGCCCTCGTAGCCGTACGCGGTGTCGTACTCCGGCCGGTACAGCTCCCGCAGTTGGATCCTCCGCAGGACGCAGCCCTGCAGCGGCCTGCCGATCAGCGTGTGGCGGGGGCCCTCGACCGGGCCGAGCAGCAAGGTGCCCGTCTCGACGCGGCCGAGGAAGTGCCAGTGGCCCTGGTCGGCCGCGTCCACCGCGAACAGGTCCATCGCACCGTGGACGACGAGCCACAGCATGTGCGGGCCCTCCAGCGGGACGCTGCGCAGCGCGGCGCAGTCGGCCTCGGTGCCGAGGCCACCGAGCTCGCCGACCACCGCGTCGTGCGACCCGCTGGGAGAGCCGCCGGCAGCCCCGAGCAGGCCCTCTCCCCCGTCGGCGGAGGCCCGCTGATCCGAGTGAACCGACGTCACCTCAGTGCTCCTTGACCAGCTCGGCGTACGGGCCCCCGGCCGCGACCAGGTCCTCGTGGCGGCCGCGCTCCACGACGGTGCCGTGGTCGAGTACGACGATCTCGTCGCTGTCGCGGACCGTGCTGAGCCGGTGGGCGATCACGACGCAGGCGCAGCCGCGCCGCCGCAGGTTGTCGATGATGACCTGCTCGGTCTCGGCGTCCAGCGCGCTGGTCACCTCGTCCAGGACCAGGATGCTGGGGCGGCGGACGAGAGCCCGGGCGATCTCCAGGCGCTGCCGCTGGCCGCCGGAGAAGTTGCGGCCGTCCTGCTCGACACGGCTGCGGAGGCCGCCGGGGCGCCGGGCCACCGACTCGTACACGGCGGCATCCCGCAGCGCGGCGACGACCGCTTCGTCCGGGATGGAGGGGTCCCACAGCGCCACGTTGTCGCGGACGGTGCCCTCGAAGAGGAAGACGTCCTGGTCGACGAAGGAGACGGAGGCGGAGAGCGCGCCGCGCGGGATGTCCTCCAGGCGCTGCCCGTCGATGCGGATGGCTCCCTCCCACGGGGTGTAGAGGCCGGAGATCAGGCGGGAGACGGTGGACTTGCCACTGCCGGAGCCGCCGACCAGGGCGACCTGCTCGCCGGGGCCGACGGTCAGGGAGAAGTCGGTGAGCAGCGGCTTGTCGAGCGGGCTGTAGCCGAAGGTGATGCCGTCCAGCTCCACGTGGCCCTTGAGTCGGCGGGTGGAGGCGGCGTCGTGTCCGGGGCGCTCGTAGAGGCGGTCGGCGGGGAAGTTCTCGACGTCCTTGAGGCGGGCCACGTCGGCGGCGAAGTCCTGGACCCGGCCCGCGACTCCGTTGAGCCGGGTGACGGGGGCGGTGAAGCTGGTGACCAGCGCCTGGAAGGCGACGAGCAGGCCGATCGAGATGTGACCCTCGACCGCCCGCAACCCGCCGATCAGCAGGATCATCGCGCTGTTGAGCGCGGCGAGCGTGGGCGCGACGACGGCGAGGGCCGCGCTGGGCACGCCGAGCCGCTGCTGGGTGTCGAGGGTGGCGGCGTGCTGCCCGGCCCAGCGGCGGAAGTAGCCGTTCTCGCCGCCGGTGGCCTTCATCGTCTCGATGAGCTGGAGTCCGCTGTACGAGGTGTTGGTCAGCCGGGCGCTGTCGGCGCGCAGCTTCTGGGTGCCGGTGGCCCGCAGGCGGATGACGATCCGCATCGCGACGACGTTGAGGAGGGCGATCAGGATGCCGACGACGGTCAGTTGGGGGTCGTAGGTCCACAGCAGCACCGCGTAGAGGATCACGACCACGGCGTCCACGCCGGCGGCGGCGAGGTCGCGGGCGAGGGTCTCGGCCACCGTGTCGTTGGACTGGAGGCGCTGGACGAGGTCGGCCGGGTTGCGCTGGGCGAAGAAGGTGACGGGGAGTCTGAGGAGGTGGCGCAGGAAGCGGGCGCTGCTGAGGGTGGAGGAGATGATGCGCCCGCGCAGCAGGTTGGCCTGCTGGAGTGCGGTGAGTGCGCCGGTGAACACGACGGACGCGCCCATGGCAGCGAAGAGGACGCCGAGCAGTGAGGTCTGGTTCCCGATCAGGAACAGGTCGATGTAGGTGCGGCTGAGCGCAGGGACGGCGGCACCGACGACGACGAGCAGGAAACTGGCGAGCAGGGCGGCCAGCAGCGTGCCGGAGGTGCCGCGCAGCCGGGCGGGCAGGGCGGCGAGGACGCCGGGCCTGCGGCCGCCCCTGCGGAAGGAGTCGCCGGGTTCGAAGGTGAGGACGACGCCGGTGAAGCTGGTGTCGAACTCCTCGCTGGGGACGAACCGGCGCCCCCGGGCAGGGTCGTTGATGTGGACGCCGCGACGGCCGTAGCGGCGGCCCATGCCGTCGTGGACGACGTAGTGGTTGAACTCCCAGAACAGGATGGCGGGGGCGCGGACCCCGGCGAGGGCGGCGGGCTCCATCTGCATGCCCTTGGCGGTCAGGCCGTAACCGCGGGCCGCCTTGAGGAGGTTGCTGGCGCGGGAGCCGTCGCGGGAGACGCCGCAGGCGATCCGCAGCTCCTCCAGGGGGACGTGGCGGCCGTAGTGGCCGAGGACCATGGCGAGGGCGGCGGCGCCGCACTCGACAGCCTCCATCTGCAGGACAGTGGGGGTGCGGACGGCCCGCCGCGGCTTGGCCTTCGGCTCCTTGGGCTTGCCCCGTCCCGGCCTGTGGGCAGCGCCCGGGCGGTGCCGGCCGCGACCGACCTGGGGCGGCAGCGGCCGGGGCCTCGTGGCCGGCGCCGAGCCCCCCGCGGCCGTGGCGGACGGACCCGTCGTCGTGCCCGAGCCGCCCGTCGTCGTGCCCGAACCAC
Organism: Streptomyces pathocidini; assembly: GCF_001418495.1. Classification (GTDB taxonomy): domain Bacteria; phylum Actinomycetota; class Actinomycetes; order Streptomycetales; family Streptomycetaceae; genus Streptomyces; species Streptomyces pathocidini. Next base: position 13,169 of record NZ_LIQY01000465.1, read on the forward strand.
CCGCCGTGGTCGCGGACGGCGCCGGGTCGTGCTGCGCGGTCATGGGAGGAGCCAATCGACGGGGTGCTGTGCGGCGAGGTGGACGGCGGCCCTGACCTGGGTCGCGGAGTCGATCGCGTACGGCGGGCCGCCCGTGGAGGACCAGGCGTAGCCGGATTTGGTGGCCGCGCGCTCCAACTCGACCAATACGGCGACTGGTTGGCCGCTCTTCGTGAACTGCCCGGCCAGTTCGCCGTCCCCGAGGAATCCGGCGATCTGCCGCCGGGACTGCGGCGTCCGGCCGACGGCCTTGACGCGGCCGCGCAGGACGCCGAACCGCTGGGCGGGCGCGGACTGGACGGTCAGGTCGACCCGGGCGCCCACGGGCACGCCCGCCCCGCTGCCGCCGGGCACGTACACCATGGCGACCAGCGGGTCCTCGGGGTTGCCGACGCGTTCCATAGTCGCCACGTCGGAGCCGGTGGTGACGACCGTGCCGATCCCGGCGACGAGGGCGGTGACCCGGCCCGCGGCGACCGCACGTACGGACCGGTCGCCCTGCGGGGTACGGACGTCGAGCAGCGGGGCGCCCTTGGCCAGCAGCTGGCCCTCCTTGGCGAGGACCCGGGTGACCTGGCCCGCGACCGGGCTCTGGAGGACGTAGCTGCCTTCGGCGTGGGTGAGGACGCCGGGGGCGCGGAGCTTGGAGGAGACCGTGCCGTTCACGGCCCACAGGCACCCGGCGGCCATCACGATCGCCGTGAGGGCCAGGACGAGCCGGCCCTGGGGCCGGGCGAAGCGCACGGGCAGGTCGAGCTCTTCGGGCGACTGCAGCTTGGAAAGCGCCTTTTGCCGGAACTGAACGGACATTTCCTTCAACTGCGTTCGACGACGTCGGACGGACACACAACAATGCCTGACGCTAACACAGTTGAGGACATGCCCAGCCGACCGCGCATTCCTCTCGAATGAGGCCCTGATACGCCATTTCGAATCCTGTACGACGACAGCCATAAACCCCGGGACAGTGGGTCCCGGGGTTTATGGTCAAGCCCGCCGATATTCAGGCGTATCGGCAGTTGGGGAAATTCTCTCGGCTGCGCCGCCGTCAGGGGCGGAGCGGCCTCGGAAGATCAGAGAGCCGGCACGCTCGGCAGGGCAACCGGGGCCAGACCGGCAGCGGTGCTGGTGGCGGTGGAGGCCACGCCGCCGGCCAGGCCCGCGACGTCCGCCGGGACAGCACCCTCGACAGTGCCGACAACGCCGTTGACCGGGGCGGGCAGCGACACGCCAGCGACACCGCCGGAAACGATGTCCAGGTCGCTGTCGGCGAGCTCGGCGGTCTCAATGAAGTCGTTACGCATGGGTGCGCCTCTTCCTACGTAGCTAAACGGTGTTTCCAAGGGAGGTCGACAGCCTCGGCCGCGGGCCGATTCCGCCGGTGAACGGTGGCCGCCGCCACCGCGAATAATCCGCGCGGTGTTTGGCAACTCCCGTATGGCGGAAATGAAATCACGCAGGAGCGCTGCCGGGCCAGCCGACGCCTTGCCGGTCCGGTGAACATTCCGGTGGACGCGGAACCGTGCCACGCAGAGCGTCCACCGATCGTCGACCATTCCTTCACATGTGACGCATCGCTCAACTCCGGTGACCCATGGGAACGGTGAACGCAACGGACATTCGCCCACCAGAGCCGAGGCACCCATCACGTGAGCCTGACGCTCCGTTAAGTCATGTAAACATTCAGCGAAGGTTCTCGATCAGCTCCTGGAGCCGCAGCCCTCGTGGGGCGCCCGGCTCGCTGGAGCCCCCCGTACGCACCGCCCGCGCGGGGCACCGGCCGGCACTCCTCGTCGTCGAGGTCGGAACTCACGGGCATGGTCGGGGAGTTCAGGTTCAAGGGGAGGAGTCTCCGAGTGCGGCGAGGCGTTCGTCGGCCCGGTCGGGTGCGTAGAGGTGCTCGACGACGGCCGTGGCGGCGCCGGTCAGGCCCGCGTGGTCGCCGAGTGCCGAGGTGACCACCTGGAGGCCGGCGGTCGTGCGCGGCATGGCGCGCTGGTAGAGGAGTTCGCGTACGCCGGTCACGAAGGGCGTGCCCGCCAGGTCCCCGGCGATCATCAGGACTCCGGGGTTGAGCAGCGTGACGACGGTGACGAGGACCTCGCCGACCTGCCGGCCCGCCTGCCGGGCCAGCCGCAGCGCGTCGGGCTGCCCTGCCGCGAGGTGGGCCCGCACGCCCGAGCCCGAGGTGGTCTCCACCCCGAGCCGGGTCAGCTGCCCGGCGAGCGCCCGGCCGCTGGCCACGGCCGCGAGGCAGCCGTAGGAGCCGCACATACACAGCGCGTCGGACTGGTCGTGCAGCCGGATGTGGCCGATGTCCCCGGCACCGCCGTCGATGCCGCGGTAGATCTCGCCGCCCACCACGACCCCGGCGCCGATTCCGGTGGACACCTTGACCAGCACGAACGCGGCGCAGTCGGGGAAGCCCACGCGCTGCTCCGCGTACGCCATGAGGTTGGCGTCGTTGTCGACCAGCACGGGCAGCTCCGGGGCGGGCCGCACGTGGAGCGCGTAGGCCTCCCGGAGCCGCTCGCGGACCGGGTAGCGGTCCCAGCCGGGCATGATCGGCGGCTGGA
>NZ_LIQY01000466.1 GCF_001418495.1 Streptomyces pathocidini
AACGCCTTCGCCACCGGCCGCAACCCCCGCAACGCCGCCGTCTGCTGCACCGACGGCATCCTGCGCATCCTGGACGAGCGCGAGCTGCGCGGCGTCCTCGGCCACGAGCTCAGCCACGTCTACAACCGGGACATCCTCATCTCGTCCGTCGCCGGAGCGCTCGCCTCCGCGGTGCTGTTCCTGGTCAACTTCGCCTGGCTGATCCCCGTGGGCCGATCCGACGACGAGGAGGGGCCCGGTCTCGTGGGCATGCTCCTGATCGTGATCCTCGGGCCGCTCGCCGCCTCGGTCATCCAGCTCGCCGTCAGCCGCTCCCGCGAGTACGAGGCGGACGCCTCGGGCGCCCAGCTCACCGGCGACCCACTCGCTCTGGCCGGCGCCCTCCGCAAACTCGACGCGGGCACCAAGCAGCTCCCGCTGCCACCCGAGCCCCGGCTGGAGACCGCGAGCCACCTGATGATCGCCAACCCGTTCCGCCCCGGGACGGGCATGTCCAGACTCTTCGCCACCCACCCACCCATGGCCGACCGCATCGCCCGCCTGGAACGCATGGCAGGCCACGCCAGATGACCCCGCCGGCCCTGCGCCGGAGCGGTGCGGAAGGAGCCCACGCGTAGACCCGTCCCGGAGCCCCGCGCGCGGGTCGGCGTCCCGATGACCCCGCCCCTACGCGTACGCCCGAGGCGCGAGTCTTCAGCGGGCTGCCGGCCCCGCTGACGCTGCCCCTGCCCGGTGCCCCGACTGCCGGGGGCGCCGTTCTGACCGCCCCGACCACCCGGCCGGCGTTCCGACCGCCTCCGACCATCGCCCCGAGCAACCCTGGAAAGGCCCCCGGCGTCTCAGAACGCGACCGGTCGAACAGCGTGGGAGGCTGGAAGCATGAGTCCGATCAGCATCGTTCTGAACATCCTCTGGCTGATCTTCTGCGGCATCTGGATGGCCATCGGCTATGTCGTCGCGGCCCTCATCTGCTTCGTCTTGATCATCACGATCCCGTTCGGCATCGCGTCGCTGCGCATCGCCGGCTATGTGCTCTGGCCCTTCGGCCGTACGACCGTCGAGCGACCGGACGCGGGCGTCGGCTCGCTGGTGGGCAACGTGATCTGGGTGATCTTCGCGGGCTGGTGGCTGGCGCTGGGGCACCTGCTGACGAGCATCCCGCTGTTCCTCTCGATCATCGGCATCCCCTTCGGCTGGGCGAACCTGAAGCTGATCCCGATCTCGCTGATGCCGCTGGGCCGCGAGGTGGTCGAAACGAACGACCGCTTCGCAGGCTGGTGACGCCGGACCGGATGACGCCCGGACCGGATGCCGGCCTGGCCGGTGGCGGAGGCCCGGATGACGTCGGCCCGGATGACGTCGGGCAGGCGCCGCCCAGAGCCCCCTGCCCGCCAACGCGCCACGGCGCGTGCGGCCCACAGCCCGCACGCGCCGCCGTCACCACGAGGCACCAAGAGGCAACCCCCTACCGGTAGTTCACGTACTGCAGCGCGAAGTCCAGGTCCTTGCCCTTGAGGAGGGTGATCACGGACTGGAGGTCGTCCCGGCTCTTGGAGGAGACCCGCAGCTCCTCGCCTTGGACCTGCGCCTTGACGCCCTTCGGGCCCTCATCCCGGATGATCTTGGCGACCTTCTTCGCGTTCTCCTGGGAGATGCCCTCCTGCAGGGAGGCGAAGATCTTGTACTCCTTGCCGGAGGCCTGCGGCTCGCCCGCGTCCAGGGCCTTCAGGGAGATGCCGCGCTTGACCAGCTTGGACTGGAAGACATCGAGGATCGCCTTCACCCGCTCCTCGGAGTTGGCGCGCATCTCGATCTTCTCGCCCGACCACTCGATCGAGGCGCCGACGTTCTTGAAGTCGTAGCGCTGGGAGATCTCCCGGCTCGCCTGGTTGAGGGCGTTGTCGACCTCCTGCCGCTCGACCTTCGAGACGATGTCGAAACTGGAGTCGGCCATGGTGAGTTGGCTCCTCGTACGTAGATCCGTCAGATGTACGCCACCGTCCCCGGCGCGCATGGCCAGCCTAGTCACCCCGTTCCATGATCCAGTGGCCATCAACCAGGTGGCGGACCACCCCCTGGCATCGGGTATGGTTTACGTCGTTGCCAGGGAGCACCGCCGCAGACGCGGCACGGATCCCGGCCACATCCCCGGCGGGTTGCCCGAGCGGCCAAAGGGAGCAGACTGTAAATCTGTCGGCTTACGCCTACGCAGGTTCGAACCCTGCACCCGCCACACGTAAGAGAACGGCCCCTGGCCTGCGGATAACGCGGGCCAGGGGCCGTTCTCGTTCGTCAGGACGCTTGTTCCTGTTCGTCAGGACCGCTTGTCCCCGTTCGTCAGGGGTGCTTGTCGCGTGTGCCGCGGCGGGTCTGCGCCAGCCATTCCTTCGACGGCTCGGCCGCTTCGCCGTACTCGTCGTGCCAGTTCCACCACTCGTACGGCGGGGTCTGGGGGTAGCCCTCGGGGGAGTCCTCCCACACCTCCTGGCGGCCCAGCGCGGTCATGTCGAGGTAGGCGAAGGTGTTCCCCAGCGCCTCGTCGCCCCGGGCGTTGATGAAGTAGGTGCGGAAGACGCGGTCGCCGTCGCGGATGAACGCGTTCGTGCCGTGCCATTCGTCCACGCCGAAGTCGCGGTCGAAATCGTCGGTGATGGTGTACCAGGGCATTGTCCAGCCCATCCGCGCCTTCACCCGCTCGATGTCCGGCTGCGGCGCGCGCGAGGCGTAGACGAGCGTGGTGTCACGGGCGTTGAGGTGGGCGAGGTCGGCCAGGTGGTCGGCCATCATCGAGCAGCCGCGGCAGGCGTGCTCGGGCCAGCCGTACACGCCGGGTTCGAAGAAGGCGCGGTAGAGGATCAGCTGGCGGCGTCCCCGGAACAGGTCGAGCAGACTCGCCGTTCCCTCGGGCCCCTCGAACTCGTACCGCTTCTCCACCGCCTGCCACGGCATCCGCCGCCGCTCGGCGGCCAGTGCGTCGCGGGCGTGGGTCAACTCCTTCTCCTTGACGAGCAGCTGCTGGTGCGCCGTCTCCCAGTCTTGCGGCGAAACGATCGGGGGTGTCTTCATGGGGGGTGTCTTCATGGTGGTGTCCGCCTCCCGTTCACAAGTGGTGCTGGCCCGTTCTCGTGATGCGGGTGATCTCGCCGGTGCCGCCCAGCTTCGGCGGCTCGACGACGATGTAGTCGAGCCGCTCCAGCGCGCGGACCGCCCACTCCTCGATGAAGCCCGCGCGGGGCCGCCGCTCGATGAACTCCCGGCTCTCGGCCTCCAGCAGCACGCAGTCCACGCCCGCGGCGCGCAGCAGGTTGGCGACGGTCAGCCCGGCGGGCCCCGCGCCCACCACGACCACGCCGGTGCGCTCCGCTTGCTCGGTCAACTCGCCTTGCCGAGCGGCCTCGTCGTGCTGTGCCGACCCGGTCTGCCCGGCGGTGGCCGGGGCCGATTCCTGGGGGGAGGGAGACGTCATCGGAGCATTATCGCGACCGGGCTCCGGAATCGGGCCCCGGGGCGTTCCCCGCCCGTCCTTAACCGGTGGTCAGCCAATCCTCAAGTGCGGCTTAAGGATTGCCGATTGGCCCCTGACCAGCGCCTTGACCTCCTTCCACTCGCCTAGATTCGGCCATGTGACCACGACCCAGGCCGATGCGCCCCCGCCCGCCGCGTATCCCGCGCTGTCCGCGTACCTGGCCCAGCACGCCCAGCAGGCCGAGGGACAGTACGCCCAGCCCGCACCGCACGACGCCTCGCCGCCCCGCTTGGTCCCCGTCGGGGACCGGCTGGCGGTCACCGACCCGCCGCGCATCTCGCCGGGGACCCTGCGCACCGGGCTGACGGCCGGGGCCGCGGCGGTCACCCTGCTCTGGGCCGTGCAGGTCGAGCCCTCGGTCCGGCTCGACGCGCTGTTCGCCACCTGTGCGCACTTGACCGGGCTGCTCGCCGGCTACGGCATCCTCGTCATGCTGCTGCTCATGGCCCGCGTCCCGGCCATCGAGCACGGGGTCGGCGCCGACCGGCTCGCCCGCTGGCACGCCTTCGGCGGCCGCTACATCCTCTCCCTGTGCATCGCCCACTCCTTCCTCGCCCTCTTCGGGTACGCGGCGCACTCCGGAACCGACCTGCTCAGCGCGTGCGTTGAGCTCATGGGCTACCCGGGCCTGGCGGCCGCCGCGGCGGGCACC
>NZ_LIQY01000467.1 GCF_001418495.1 Streptomyces pathocidini
GTGACCCGCTCCTCGGCCTCGGCCCAGCGGCCGCGGGTGGCACCGGTGAGTTCGGTCCCCTCCAGGAGCCTGCGGCCCGCGTGGTCCTGGAGCGCGAGCAGCGAGCTCTCGACGGCCTTGTGCTCGGCGCCGAGCCTGGCCAGCGCGCGGTCCGCCTCCTCGCGGTCCATGACCGGATCGGCGGGTTCCGGGACCCCCATCGATCACCCCTCCTGCGCTCGGGCGGTGCACCTGCTCAGCCGGGCCTGCGGTACCAGCCGAATCGACCGTATCCCCTCGTACCGACCTGGCTACCAGGTCCACATCCTCCACGTTCCTCGCCGCGCCGTAGGGTCTTCCGCGGACGGCTCACCCGCCAGTGTCACGAAAGGGTCCCGATCCCATGACGCCCGGCGGTGCGGAAAAGTTCCCGTACGAGGCGCTGAGCAGGCCGAGTTGGCCCCGTCAGCCCGCCGCGGGCACCGCCTTCCCGGCGTCCACTCCGGGCGCTTCCGGCGCGCCCGGCGCGTAGTGCGCGCGCAGGGCCGCGTACGCCTCCGTGGCCGCGCCCGCGTGGTCCAGGCCGAGGAGGGCGGCGCCGAGGACCGGGCGGGCGGCGATGACGCGCGGCTCGGCCTTCGGCGCGCGGGCGGCGAGGAGTTCGGCGATCCGGTCGTGCAGCAGCGGGTGGCGGGCGGCCAGGACGCCGCCGCCGAGGAGCACCGGGGTCTCCTCTTCGAGGAGACCGAGCCGGGACAGGGCGACATACGCCATGGCGGCGACCTCCTCCGCCTGCCGGTGCACGATCGAGCGGGCCACCTGGTCGCCCGCCGCGGCCGTGGTGAAGAGCACCGGGGTCAGCTCGTGCTTGCGGGCCGCCGGGAGGTGCCCCAGATGCAGGGCCTCGATCAGCGCGAGCATCGAGTCGAGGCCGAAGTGCGCGGGCAGGGTACGGGCCAGCTCCGTCGGGCCGCCCCGGCCGTCCTCGGCCCGGGCCGCGAACCACAGCGCCTCCTCGGCGAGGCCCGAACCCCCGCCCCAGTCACCGGAGATCCGGCCGATGGCGGGGAAGCGGGCGGTGCGGCCGTCCGGCAGCATGCCGGCGCAGTTGATGCCCGCGCCGCACACCACGGCCACACCGCGCGGTTCCTCGCCCGCCTCCAAACCCGCGCGCAGGATCGCGAACGTGTCGTTGGCGACCCGGGTCGAGAGCCCCCACCCGCGCGCGTGCACCGCCTCCTCCAACTCCCGCTCCTCAACCGGGAGATCGGCGTTGGCCAGGCAGGCGGAGACGTGGGCGGCGTACGGGCGCCGGTCGCCCCGGGCTTCGAACCCGGCCGCGGCCACCGCCCGTACGACGGCGTCCGCGAGGACGTCCACCGCCGGGCCGACGCCCACGGCGGGTGGGCAGAACCCGCCGCTGCGGGCCGCCCCCAGGACGCGGCCGTCGGCCGCGACCAGGGCCACGTCCGTCTTGCTGTTGCCCGCGTCGACGGCGAGGACACCGCCGGGCACCAGAGGTGCCGTGGACCCGGGCGGGAGGGGTGTCGTCAGACCCACGCGAGGTGCTCCCGGTTGTGCGCGATCAGGCGGTCGGTGAGGCCCTCCGCGGCCTCGTACTGGCCGATCAGGGGGTGGGCGAGCAGCGCCTTGAAGACCCGGTCGCGCCCGCCGCGCAGGGCGGCGTCCAGGGCCAGGTCCTCATACGCGGTGGTGTGCGCGATCAAACCCGCGTACAGGGGGTCGAGCCGGGGCACGGGCAGCGGGGTCGCGCCGGTCGCGCCGACCCGCGCCTGGACCTCGATCACCGCGTCGTCCGCGAGGAACGGCAGTGTGCCGTTGTTGAAGGTGTTGACCACTTGGATCGCGCCATCCGCGCCGCCGCGCCCGCCCAGCAGGGCGGCCGCCAGGTCGACCGCCGCCTCCGAGTAGAAGGCGCCGCCGCGCTTGGCCAGCAGGGCGGGCTTCTCATCGAGTGCCGGGTCGCCGTACATCTCCAGCAACTCCCGCTCCATCGCGGCCACTTCGGCGGCGCGCGAGGACTTGGTGCGCATCTCCGCCACGACCTCGTCGTGCGCGTAGTAGTAGCGCAGGTAGTACGAGGGGATCACGCCGAGGCGGTCCAGCACCGGGCGGGGGAGGCGCAGATCGTCGGCGATCTTCTCGCCGTGCTCGGCCAGCAGCCCCGGCAGCAGGTCCTGGCCGCCGGGGCCGCCCAGGCGCACGCCCAGCTCCCAGGTCAGGTGGTTGAGGCCCACGTGGTCCAGGTGGACCTGCGCGGGCTCGGCGCCCAGCAGGGCGGCGAACTTCCGCTGCAGGTGGATCGCCACGTTGCACAGGCCGACGGCCTTGTGCCCGGCCTGGAGCAGGGCGCGGGTCACGATGCCCACCGGGTTGGTGAAGTCGATGATCCAGGCGTCCGGGTTCGTACGCCGCACCCGCTCGGCGATGTCGAGGACCACGGGCACGGTCCGCAGCGCCTTGGCGAGGCCGCCCGCGCCGGTGGTCTCCTGCCCGACGCAGCCGCACTCCAGCGGCCAGGTCTCGTCCCGCTGCCGGGCGGCCTGGCCGCCCACGCGCAGCTGGAGGAGTACGGCGTCGGCCCCGGCCACGCCCGCGTCCAGGTCGGAGGTCGTTGTGATCCGGCCGTCGTGGCCCTGCTTGGCGAAGATCCGCCGGGCGAGCCCGCCGACCAGTTGGAGCCGGTCCGCGGCCGGGTCGATCAGGACCAGCTCGGAGATCGGGAGGGTGTCCCTGAGCCGGGCGAACCCGTCGATCAGTTCGGGGGTGTAGGTGGAGCCGCCACCCACTACTGCGAGCTTCATGAGCCCTTCACTCCTTGCGGCATTAGCCCTTCACTCCTGTCAGGGTGACGCCTTCGACGAAGGCCTTCTGGGCGAGGAAGAACACGAGGACGACCGGCGCCATCACGAGAACGGTCGCGGCCATCGTCAGGTTCCAGTCGGTGTGGTGGGCACCCTTGAAGGACTCCAGACCGTAACTGAGCGTCCAGGCGGCCTTGTTCTCGGATGCGTAGATCTGCGGGCCGAAATAGTCGTTCCAGGCGTAGAAGAACTGGAACAGCGCTACGGCCGCGATACCCGGTTTGGCCATCGGCAGCACGATTCTCGTCAGGGTGCGGAACTCCCCGCAGCCGTCCACCCGCGCCGAGTCCAGGTATTCGTTCGGAATGGTCAGCAGGAACTGCCGCAGCAGGAAGATGGAGAACGCGTCGCCGAAGGCCATCGGGATGATGAGAGGCCAGAGCGTCCCGGAGAGCCCGAGCTGCTTGGCCCAGAACAGGTACATCGGAATGACGATGACCTGCGGCGGCAGCATCATCATCGAGATGACCAGCATCAGGGACAGATTCCGGCCGCGGAAGCGGAACTTGGCGAGCGCGTACGCCACCGGAATCGACGAGGCCACCGTGAGGACCGTGCCGAGGCCCGCGTACAGCAGGGTGTTGCGCCACCAGGTCAGGAATCCCGGGGTGTGCCACACCTTCGCGTAATTGCCCCATTCCCAGGAATGCGGCCACAACTCGCGGGTGAGCGCCTGCTGGTCGCTCATCACTGAGGTGAGGAACACGAACAGGAACGGCAGGAAGAAGAACAGCGCGGCCGCGATTCCCAGCGAGTGCACGGCGATCCAGCGCAGCAGCGCCTTGCGCCGGGCGGTACGGGCCGCCGGGCCCGCCGCGGGCGAGGCCGGGGTGGTGGGAGCGGTGAGGACTTGGGTCATGGTGGTCAGTCACCTGCCTGGACGAGCCCGCCGCGGCGGCGCATCAGCAGCGCCGTGAAGGCCATGGCGAGGGCGAACAGCACCAGCGCGATGACGCAGGCAGAGCCGTAGTCGAAGCGCTGGAAGCCGAGGTTGTAGACGAGTTGGGGCAGGGTCAGCGTGGACTTGTCCGGGTAGCCCGGCTCGAACTGCTGGCCCGAGCCGCCGATGATCCCGGAGGCGACCTTTCCGGCCACGAGCGGCTGCGTGTAGTACTGCATGGTCTGGATCACGCCGGTGACCACGGCGAACATCACGATGGGTGAGATGCTCGGCAGCGTCACGTACCGGAACCGCTGCCAGGGCCCGGCCCCGTCCAGCTCCGCCGCCTCGTACTGCTCCTTGGGCACGTCGAGCAGCGCGGCCATGAAGATGACCATCAGGTCGCCGACGCCCCACAGGGCGAGCGCGGTGAGCGCGGGCTTGGACCAGGAGGGGTCGGTGAACCAGCCGGGGGCGGGCGCTCCGACGGCCTCCAGGACCGAGTTGGCCGGTCCCGTACCGGGGTTGAGGAGGAAGACGAAGGCCAGGGTCGCGGCGACCGGCGGGGCCAGGTAGGGGAGGTAGAACAGGGTCCTGAAGACCCCGGCCCCGGTCCTGATCTTCGTGATGAGCAGTCCCACGCCGAGTCCGAAGACGACCCGGCAGGTGACCATGACGAGCACCAGCCACAGCGTGTTGGACAGGGCGGGCCAGAACAGCCGGTAGTCGGTGAAGACATAGCTCCAGTTGTCCAGGCCGTTGAAGACGGGCGGCCGGAAGCCGTCGTACTTCATGAAGGAGAAGTAGACGGTGGAGATCAGCGGGTAGGCGAAGAAGACGCCGAAGCCGATCAGCCAGGGGGACATGAAGGCCGCCGTTCGAAGCGCACCGCGGGTGCGCTTCGAACGGAGGGTGTGGGTGCTCATGGCGGCTACTTCGCCTTCGCGAGGTCCGTGTCGATCTGCCGCGCGGTCTTCTCCAGGCCCGCCTTGAGGTCCTTCTCCTTGCCGCTCTCGTAGGCATAGCCGAAGTCCTGGAGCGTGACCTGGTAGGCGCCGCCGTCGGCCTGCGCGGGGGTGGTGTTGGACTTCGGGTGCCGGGCGATGTCGAGGAAGGTCCGGAAGCCCGGCTCGACCTTCAGCTTCGGCGACTTGAGCGCCTCGAGCGTGGAGGGCACGTTGTGGATGGCGTTGGAGAACGCCACGACCGCGTCGGTGTCCGTGGTCATGTACTTCACCAGCTCCCAGGCTGCGTTCTGCTGGGCGCTGGTGGAGGCGATGCCCATGATGGTGCCCGCGAGGTAGCCCTTGCCGTAGTCGGCGGCCTGGTCGTCGGGGACGGGCAGCGGCGCGGTGCCGATCTCGAACTTCGCGCCCGCCTCCTNNCGACCTGGCCGGTGTGGAAGGGGTGCTTGGCGCCCCACTCGTCACCGAAGGTGTTGCGGTACTTCTCCAGCTTCGCGAAGCCGCCGAGCTTGTCGATCAGCCCCTTCTGGAAGGTGAACATCTCCGCGAAGGCCGGGTCCTTGGCCAGGTTCGACTTGCCCTGGGCGCCGAAGTAGGCCGGGCCCCACTGGGCCGCGTAGTGGCCGGGGGTCGTCTCGTAGCCGTGGAAGGTGGGCATGAAGCCGAGCTGCTCGTACGAGTCGCCCTCGGGCTTCGTCAGCTTCTGCGCGACCTTCGCGAACTCGCTCCAGGTCCTGGGCGGTTCGGCGATCCCGGCCGCCTTGAAGGCGTCCTTGTTGTAATAGAGCCCGTACGCGTCGTTGAGCAGCGGCAGCGTGCACTGGTTGCCCTCGAACTGCGTGTACTGGCGCAGCGCTTCGGGGAACACCTTCGCCGGGTCGATCCCGGACTTCTCCAGGAACGGGTTGAGGTCCACGAAGGCGCCGGAGTCGCAGAACTTGCCGACGCTGTCGGTGGTGAAGGACGAGACGACGTCGGGGGCGTTCTCGCCGCCCGCCCGCAGCGCTTGGTTGATCTTGTCGTCGGTGACGTTCGAGGTGACCTTCACTGTGATGTTGGGGTGCGCCTTCTCGAACCGCTCGACGTTCTCCTCGATCGCCTTGACCTCGCTGGGGGCGCTCCAGCCGTGCCAGAAGTTGATGGTCG
>NZ_LIQY01000468.1 GCF_001418495.1 Streptomyces pathocidini
ACCCTCGCGGAAGTTCCGATTCCTACCGCTTGGGACCGCCCATTTCCCGCCATCCTGCCCACCGTTCCCACCTGCTGGTATTCCCCGGCGATCGGCCCGCGCCCCGCCGCCAGGTCGTACTCTGTGGGCCCGGACGCCCGGACGGGAGGCGTCGGACAGAAGGCGAGGCAGCGATCCATGCCCGAGCAGCCCGGACAGCCCGAGCGCCACCCGCTCCACCTCCGCGAGGGCGACCCGTACGGCCCGCACAACCTCCCGTACGGCGTCTTCAGCACGGCCGACGAGCCCGACCGCCGCCGCATCGGCGTCCGCTACGGCAACCACGTGCTGGACGTGCACACGGCCGCGACCGCGCTCGGCTCAGCGCACTCCGACCTGCTCGCGCACCCCCACCTGGGCGCGCTGCTGGCGGCGGGCCGCCCGGTCTGGCGGGCGGTACGGGCGGACATCCGCACCTGGCTCGGCTACCCGGCGATCGAGCCGTTCCTGCACCCGCTGGCCGACGTCACGCTCCATCTGCCGTTCGCGGTCGCCGACTACGTCGACTTCTACGCGAGCGAGCACCACGCCACCAACGTCGGCCGGATCTTCCGGCCCGACGGGGAGCCGCTCACCCCCAACTGGAAGCACCTGCCCATCGGCTACCACGGCCGGGCCGGCACCATCGTGGTCTCCGGCACCCCGGTCGTGCGCCCCAGCGGGCAGCGCAGGGCGCCGGGCGAGGAGGTGCCGTCCTTCGGACCCTCGCAGCGCCTGGACATCGAGGCCGAGGTCGGCTTCGTCGTCGGCACGCCGTCGGCGCTCGGCGAGCGGGTGCCGCAGTCCGCCTTCCGCGACCACGTCTTCGGGGTCTGCCTGGTCAACGACTGGTCGGCGCGCGACATCCAGGCCTGGGAGTACGTGCCGCTCGGACCGTTCCTGGGCAAGTCCTTCGCCACCTCGGTGTCCGCCTGGATCACCCCGCTGGAGGCCCTGGAAGCGGCCTTCGTCGCGCCACCCGCCCGCGACCGCGAACTCCTGCCCTACCTCGACGACTCGGAGCTGCCGCCCGCGGCGCTGGACATCCGCATCACGGTCACCCTGAACGGGCACACGGTCTCGGAGCCCCCGTTCTCGTCCATGTACTGGACGGCGGCCCAGCAGTTGGCCCATCTGACCGTCAACGGCGCCTCCCTGCGCACCGGCGACCTGTTCGCCTCCGGCACGGTCAGCGGCCCGCGGCCGCACGAGCGCGGCTCCCTCCTCGAACTCACCTGGTCCGGCCGCGACCCCCTGGAGCTCCCGGACGGCAAGCGCACGTTCCTGGAGGACGGCGACGAGGTCACCATGACGGCCTGGGCCCCCGGACCGGGGGGCGCGGTGGTAGCCCTGGGCGAGGTGACGGGCCGGATCGCCCCAGCGGCGGGCCAGGCCGTGCTTCGAGGCCGGTAGCAGCCTCCGCCCCTCGCGTCCCACAGGCCGCCACCGGCCTCACCCGCCCAACCGGACGGTGGCCGAATCCGCACTGGCCGACCCCCTCCCTTCCTGCCACCGTGAAGGAGGCGAAGGGGGGGACCGTGAGAAGACGCCAACGCTCCCTGACTGCACTGGTATTGGCGATCCTCCCCACCACGGTCGGCGCCACCGCCGCTCCGGGGCCACCCCCGACGACCACCATCCAGGTCGTACGGGACGACTTGCGAGGCCCCCGACACCTGGTGTGGGACCCGCACGCCGACCGGCTCCTGGTCGCGGAGGCCGGCCTCGGCGGCACGGGGCCGTGTGTGCCGGAGCCCGGCGGCGACCTGGCGATGTGCTACGGCCCCACCGGGGCGGTCCTCGCCTATGAGCCGGCCACCGGCACAGCGCACCGCATCGCGACCGGACTGCCGTCGACCGTCAACGACATCGGCATCGTCCGCGGTATCCAGGACCTGGCCGTCCGCCACGGGCGGATTGCCGCGATCTTCGGGCTCGCGGGTTCCCCTGCCAGTCGACAGGGGTTCGGCCCAGCGGGGCGACCGTTCGGCCAACTGGTGACCCTCCGCCCCGACGGCACCGTACGGCCCCGAGTCGACCTCGCGGCATTCGAAGCCGCACACAATCCGGACGGCGACCTCATCAACGCCAACCCCTACGCTCTCCACTCCGACCGAGACGGCACCACCATCGCCGACTCCGGCGCCAACGCCGTGCTGGCCGTCGCCCGCGACGGCACCGTGCGGCTACTGGCCGCCCTCCCCGGGCCGGGCGCTGCCGAATCCGTCCCCACTTCGGTGGTCCGCGGCCGCGACGGCGCACTTTACGTCGGCGAGCTGACCGGCCAGCCATACACCGTCGGCGCCGCCCGCGTCTGGCGGCTCGCCCCGTACGAGGAACCGACCGTCCATGCCACCGGGTTCACCAACATCATCGACCTCGCCGTCGACCGGCAGGGGAGGCTGCTCGTCCTGGAGATCGCCGAGCAGGGCTTCGGCTCCGAAGATCCGGTCGGCCGACTGGTCCGCATCGAACTCGACGGCAGCCACACCGTCCTCGCCCGCGACGGCCTCCAGCACCCTGCCGGCGTGGAGTCCACCCCGAACGGGGACATCTACGTCACCAACCACAGCACCGACCTGGCCGGCAACGGTCAGCTCCTGCGCATCCGCTCTCGCTGAGCCTTCCCCAGGACGTCCACCCGCCGGCGTGCCGGCAACGCGGAAACACCCTGAGGCCGCGGGCGCCCGCGCTCGCGGGCCTCGGATCAGCGGTCGCCGATCTGTTCCAGGACCTGGCGCGGGCGGTTGGTGATCAGGGTGTGGACGCCGAGCCGCAGGCACAGTTCGACGTCCTCCGGCTCGTCCACGGTCCACACGTGCACCTGGTGCCCGGCCGCCCGCAGCCTGGGTACGAGATCGGGCCGGGCCCGTACGAGATCGATGCCGGGGCCCGCGATGCGGACGCCGGTCGGGAGGGCCGGCGGGCGGCCCGGCAGCGGCGGGCGCTCGGTGAGGTGGACGAGCGGCAGCTCGGGCGCGAGAGCGCGCAGCCGGCGCAGGGCGAGCCGGGAGAAGCTCATCAGGCGCACCCGCGGCGGCTCGCCCGGCTTGGGCCGGTGCAGGCCGAACAGCCGCAGCTGGCGGACCAGTTCGTGCTCGACGCGGCCCGCCCAGCGGGTCGGGTGCTTGGTCTCCACCGCGAGCTCCACGGGCCGGGGCGCGGAGGTCGCGAGGTTCAGCAGTTCGTCGAAGGCGAGCACCCGCGCGGGTTCGGCCCCGCCGCCCTTCCAGGACCCGAAGTCGAGCCGGTCCAGCTCGTCCAGGGTCAGCGCGGACACGGCGCCGCGCCCGTCGGACGTACGGTTCACGCGCCGGTCGTGCACACACACCAGGCGCGCGTCCCGGGTCAGCCGCACATCGCACTCCAGCGCGTCCGCGCCGTCGGCGATGGCCTGCTCGTACGCGGCGAGGGTGTGCTCGGGGTGCTCGTCGGAGGCCCCGCGGTGGGCGACGACCCGGGTGTCCCGGCCGGTGGCTGCCCCGGGGTCGCGGGGACGTCGCTGGAATTGATCGAGATCCACGCCCACACCCTGCCACCCCCTGATGAACGAACAGCCAACGACCCGTAGTGCACAGAAATGTCCTGTATGACACTTCGCATACCCGTAGGGCTCAGGCCACCGGGCAGACTCCGCCGCCCCCAGGGCGAACGGCTGGTCAGGGCTGGATCGCGGGTCACGCCGGTGCCAGCTCCGGTCGATCCGGCCATCGGCTTTCGGCGATGCACCGGACCGTCACTTTCGATGCGAGCCAACGTCGAGGGTGGACGAATGCCGCCGAAGCAGTGGGGCTTGGCCTGCGACCCCCTGACGCATCGGGGGTGTGCTGAAGCGAACCGGCATGGGCCCGCCCGCCGCGATCCCGGAATCATGGCGGGCGGTGGGGTGGAACGCGTCGCAGGTCAGCGGGCGAGGGACCGCTCGGCGACATGGGCGAGGCGTTCCGTGAAAACCTTGTCGGCGTCCGCGGTGATCGTCCGTAGTGCGACCATGCTCGTGAAAATGACGTCGCAGAGTTCGGCCTGTACGTCTTCCCATGTGTGGCTGTTGCCCTTGCGGGGATTGGAGCCGGTCACTCCTTGGATGGCCTCGGCGACCTCGCCGGCTTCTTCGCTGATCTTGAGAACGCGCAGCAGACGGGCCACCTCGGGTGAGACGCCGCTCTCTTCGTCGAGCCACTCGACGAGTCGGTCGATGGTCTCCCATGTGTCGTGCATGTGTGAGGTGCTCCGTGTTCCGTGGGGGGCGGGTACTGCCGTTATGGGGTCGCCATGTTGCCGTCGAGCCCATCGCGTGAGCCGACGCTACCGGGCCGCGAGGGCAGCACGTTACCGATTCGTTCGGCTGTCTCCGATGGGGTGACGCTGCTCGTGTCCACGGTGAGGACGGGCACGCCGAGCCGTTCGAGGGTCTGCTCGGCCTGCTCGTACAACTCGACCTCGCGGGCCGGGGCATCGGGGTGGTGCTCGAATCGATGGTGCGCACCCCTGGCCGTGAGCCGTCGCGTGATGGTGCGCGGGTCGGCGGTGAGGAGTACAGCGAGGTCGGGCAGCACAATGTCGGCGTTGAGAGCGAGCAGGAATGGCTCTGGGACGCCGTCGAGGCGCTGTACAACGAGGGTTGAGGCGAGGTACCGGTCGCAGACGACGATGTCGCCGGCGTCAAGGTGAGGCTGTATCTCGTTGCGTATGTGGTCGTACCGATCGGCGGCGACGAGGCAGGCGAGCGCCCGCCCATGGATGTGGTCGGCGTTGGCTCGGGTGAACTGTCCGAGGGCGCTCGTTGAGGGCTCGATCGTGGTGTGGACTTGGTCGCCGCGGTCACGTAGGCGCTCGGCGAGTGCGGCGAGCGTGGTCGACTTGCCGACGCCACCGGGGCCGTCGAGCGTGACGAGTCGGCCGGGTCGTTGTGTCATGCCGCTGCCCCCTGTCGGCGGCTGCGGTCGTGTTGCTCGCGGGTGAGTGCGGCGAGGGTAGTGCGTAGCTTGTGCAAGGGAACGCCACCGAACTGGATACCCACCGAGAAGTTGAACTCGTCGCGCTGGCGCATGGATTCGTCGGCTCCCTGGTCGGTGAGGTCCACGTCGCCGTACGCGAGCATGGCTTCGGCGTTGTGGCCCGCGTCGAGGAGCCGCTGCCACACCGGGGTGCCGGGGTAGGGGCGGAACTCGAACACCGAGGCGCGGAAGGTGCCCGGGTTCCGGTCGGCAAGGTCCCACAAGTTGTGGATGTGGCGCACTGTGGCGTCGAGGTCCTCGCGTTGCTCGCCGGGGTATCCCAGGATGAAATACCCCTTCACGTTGATGCCGCGTTCCATCAGGCGGTGCGCGACGTCCTCGGTCATCTCGGCCGTGATGCGCTTGTCCATGGCGGCGAGGATGCGGTCGCTTCCGGACTCGATACCGAGGGCGACCTCTCGTAGCCCGTTGCGGGCGAGGGTATCGAGCATGTCATCGCTGGCGCGGTTGAGGACGTTGATGCGCCCGGTCGCATCCCAGAAGAAGCGTTCGCCTATGCGGTGCGCGGTGAACGCTTCCATGGCGGGGCGGATGACACGGGCGGCGCCGAGGAACAGGTCGTCGACGAAGCGGAAGGCGGTCGCACCGTAGTCGGCGTTGAGCGTCTCCAACTCGGCGACGATGTTCTCGGGGTCGCGAGTGCGGATCTTGATGTCAGGATTGGCGGAGACTGCTGCGCCGCAGAACCCGCAGTCGTACGGGCATCCGCGGCTGCCGACGATGTTCGCCTCGATCCGGCCGTCGTCGGCGCGGTACGGATCATGCGGGAGGTACCGGCGGGCGACGAACGGCAACGCATCGATGTCGGGGGCGAGGTGCCGGGCGGCGGTGCCGGG
>NZ_LIQY01000469.1 GCF_001418495.1 Streptomyces pathocidini
GTGTGGCGCCCGGAGCGCCCCGCGCGCCACACACCCCGTAGCACCACCCCGTACGACGACAGGAGCTGAACCGCACGTGGCACGACGCCGACTGGACGCGGAGCTGGTGCGCCGCAACCTGGCCCGCTCCCGGGAGCACGCGAGCCAGCTGATCGCCGCGGGCCGGGTGACCGTCGGCGGCACCAAGGCCGGCAAGGCCGCCACCCAGGTGGAGACCAGTGCGGCCGTCGTCGTGACCCAGGACGACAGCGACCCCGACTACGTCTCGCGCGGCGGCCACAAACTCGCGGGCGCGCTGGCCGTCTTCACCCCGCTCGGGCTGAAGACGGACGGTCGCCGGGCGCTGGACGCGGGCGCCTCCACCGGCGGCTTCACGGACGTGCTGCTGCGGGCCGGGGCCGCGCACGTCGTCGCCGTCGACGTCGGCTACGGGCAGCTCGCCTGGTCACTGCAGAGCGATGAACGCGTCACCGTCAAGGACCGCACGAACGTACGCGAGTTGACGCTCGAAGCGATCGGCGGAGAGGTGATGGACCTGATCGTCGGCGACCTCTCCTTCATCCCCCTCGGGCTCGTGCTGCCCGCCCTCCTGCGCTGCGCCGCGCCCGACGCCGACCTGGTGCTCATGGTCAAGCCGCAGTTCGAGGTCGGCAAGGAGCGGCTGGGCAGCGGCGGCGTCGTCCGCAGCCCGGAGCTGCGCGCCGAAGCCGTACGGACCGTCGCGGGGCAGGCGGCCGGGCTCGGCCTCGGCGTCCTCGGCGTCACCGCGAGCCCGCTGCCCGGGCCGTCCGGGAATGTCGAATACTTTCTCTGGCTGCGCGCCGGGGCGCCCGCGCTCGACCCGGCCGACGTTGACCGAGCAGTGGCGGAGGGGCCGCGTTGACGACGACATCACGCACCGTTTTCCTGCTCGCCCACACCGGCCGGCCGGCTGCCGTCCGCAGCGCCGAACTGGTCGTCCAGGGCCTGCTGCGCAGCGGGATCGGCGTACGGGTGCTGGCCGAGGAGGCGGTGGACCTGCCGCTGCCCGACCGGGTCGACCTCGTCGACCCCTCGCAGGACGTGCTCGACGGCAGCGAACTGCTCGTCGTGCTGGGCGGGGACGGGACGCTGCTGCGCGGCGCCGAGTTCGCGCGCAGCTCCGGGGTGCCGATGCTCGGCGTCAACCTCGGCCGGGTCGGCTTCCTCGCCGAGGCCGAGCGGGACGACCTGGACAAGGTGGTCGACCGGGTCGTCACCCGCTCGTACGAGGTCGAGGAGCGGATGACCCTCGACGTGCTGGTGCGCAACAACGGCGTCGTGGTGCACCGCGACTGGGCGCTCAACGAGGCGTCTGTCGAGAAGGCGGCGCGCGAGCGGCTGCTGGAGGTCGTCACCGAGGTCGACGGGCGGCCGGTGTCGCGGTTCGGCTGCGACGGCGTGGTGTGCGCGACGCCGACCGGCTCCACCGCGTATGCCTTCTCCGCCGGCGGGCCGGTCGTCTGGCCCGAGGTCGAGGCGCTGCTGATGGTGCCGATCAGCGCGCACGCGCTGTTCGCCAAGCCGCTGGTGACCGCGCCCGACTCGGTGCTCGCCGTCGAGGTGCAGCCGCAGACCCAGCACGGAGTGCTGTGGTGCGACGGGCGGCGGACCGTCGAACTGCCCGCGGGGGCGCGGGTGGAGGTGCGGCGGGGCGAGGTGCCGGTGCGGCTGGCCCGGCTGCACCACGCGTCGTTCACCGACCGGCTGGTCGCGAAGTTCGCGCTCCCGGTGGCGGGCTGGCGCGGGGCCGCGCAGTAGGCGCTGTTTCGCGCAGTCTTGTGGTGCCGGGGGCCAGCCGACCGCTGTGGCCGACTCGGGCGGCGGTGTGGTGGGCACGCTGAGCCACCCACGTTGCGTGGCCCGGCCTGAGCTTGCGGCGGCGGTGCGGGCGGCCCGTACGCGGGGTGACTACGGGGGAGGGCGTCGCGCGGGGGTGGCCGAACCTCGTATGGTCGTGTCCGTGTTGGAGGAGATGCGGATACGGTCGCTCGGGGTCATCGACGACGCGGTGGTCGAGCTGTCGCCCGGCTTCACGGCGGTGACCGGCGAGACCGGCGCGGGCAAGACGATGGTCGTCACCAGTCTCGGCCTGCTGCTGGGCGGGCGCGCGGACCCCGCCCTGGTGCGGATCGGCGCCAAGGCGGCGGTCGTGGAGGGGCGCATCACCGTCCCCGCGGACGCCCCCGCGGCCGTGCGCGCCCAGGAGGCGGGAGCCGAGCTGGACGACGGCGCCCTGCTGATCAGCCGTACGGTCTCGGCCGAGGGGCGGTCCCGCGCCCATCTCGGTGGGCGGTCCGTGCCCGTCGGGCTGCTCGGCGAACTCGCCGACGACCTCGTCGCCGTCCACGGCCAGACCGACCAGCAGGGGCTGCTCAGGCCCGCGCGCCAGCGGCGCGGCCACGGCCTCGCCCGCGTACCGGTCGAGGGCCTGCCGCTGCCGCGCGGGCCTGAGCAGCCCCTGCTGGTCGGTCTGGCCGTGGACGGCGACGAGGTCGTCGGCGAGTTCGCCGAGCAGCCCGACGGGCACGGACCGCCCACCGAGATGGGCGCGGGACCGCCCCTCGGCCGAGACCGTACGGCTGATCAGCAGGGCG
>NZ_LIQY01000047.1 GCF_001418495.1 Streptomyces pathocidini
CCCGCGCCCGTACGCCTTGGTCGTGGCCGCGGGCCACTGCCCGAAGTGGGGGTGCTCGTAGTACGCCAGGGGCTGGGCGTCGGCCACGACGAGCCCGTCCGCCCACTCCTCGGCCCGCGCCCCCGGGCCGAGCACCAGCCCGGAGCCCTCGGCGGCCCGTACGGGGAGCGGGGCCCGCAGGTTGGAGTACTCGAGGTAGTGGACACCGGCCGCGGTGCGCAACGGGCCGGGCGCGACCTCGGCCCGCGCGCGGGCCTCCTCGTCGGCGTATCCGGTGCGGAAGGTCAGCAGCAGGTGCCCGCCGGCGTGCGCGTAGCCGTCCAGCAGGGCCAGCGTCGCGTCGTCGGCCGCGTAGAGCGCGGGGGCCACCAGCACCGGGTGGCGCGCCGCCAGTTCCTCGGCGGTCCCGGCCTCGTGCAGCTGCGGCACCGAGAGGACGCGAACCTGCCGCCCGGCGTCGAAGAAGCCCTTGTAGAAGGCGCCGAAGATCCGCGCGTACGAGCGCGGGTCCGGGTTGAGCGTGCCCGGCACGGCCAGCGGCGGCTGGTGCTGGAAGGCCCAGTCGCTCTCCGTCGAGCGCACCAACGCCACCTCCGCGTCCGGCTCCAGGCCCCGCAGCGCCTCCCTTGCCGCGGCGAACTCCCCGGCGATCCGCCGCGCCTCCCCGTGGACGCGCCCCGGCTCCAGGGAGTGGCCCAGCAGGCCGCCCCAGTAGGTCTCGTGGCCGTAGTGGAGCGTGTGCCAGTGCCAGTACTCCACCAGGCGCGCCCCCCGCGCGACCAGCGCCCAGGCCACCTGCCGCAACTGGCCTTCGTACGGCGGGTGGTTGGTGTGCGAGCCGCCGATGGAGGTCGCGTTGGTCTCGGTGATCAGGTACGGCGCCTGCTTCGCGCCGCGCGCCCGGTCGGCGGACTGGAACAGCTGCCACACGCCCTGGCCGAACCAGCCGCCGTCGTGGCGCCGGCCCGGGTCGGGCAGGGCGAGCTCGTCCTGGGCCGTGTAGTACAGGTTGCCCGCCGCCACGTCCAACGCCCGGTTGACGCCCACCTCGTCCACGGCGGGGCGGGTCACGGCGAGGCAGGTGGTCACGTACTGACCGGGCTGGGCCAGCTCGCGCACCATAGCGGCCTGCCAGGCGATGAACTCGGTGGTGAGATCCGCCTGGTGGCGGCGCCAGGCCAGGTCGTACGACGGCGTGGTGTTGCCCTCGGGCGGCCACAGCTCGTCCCAGGAGGACAGCCGGTGCGACCAGTAGGTCAGCCCCCAGCGCTCGTTGAGCGTCGCCACGTCCCCGTAGCGCTGCTTCAGTCGGGCCACGAAGGAGGCGAAGACCTCCGGGTTGTGCAGCAGGTGCAGCCCGGGCTCGTTGTCCACCTGGTATCCGGCGACCGCCGGATGGGTGGCATACCGCCCCACGATCCGGCGCACGATCCGCTCCGCGTAGCGGCGGAAGACGGGGCTGGTGAAGTCCACCTCCTGCCGCGCGCCCCACGCCACGCTCCTGCCGCTGCGCAACCGCACCGCGATCTCCGGGTGCTTGCGCTGGAGCCAGGGCGGCACCGCGTAGGTCGGGGTGCCCAGCAGCACGCGGATGCCGCGCTGATGGGCCCCGTCCAGCACGGGCAGAAGCCACTCCAGGTCGAAGACCCCGTCCTGCGGCTCCCACGTCGACCAGACCGACTCGCCGACCCGGATCAGCCCCAGCCCGGCGTCGGCCATCAGGTCCAGGTCTGCCTCGAGCCGCTCGTACGGCTGGTACTCGGCGTAGTAGGCCGCGCCCAGCAGAACCCCGTCCGTGTGTGAGATCGACATGCCCCCGAAGGTGGCATGCCACCCAACTGGCGTCAATGGAAAGGGAGTCACATGACCAGCCCAACGCGTTCGAGTGACGACGGCGGTCCGAGCGGGGACGGGGCCTGCGGCTACCGGCCCGACTGGGCCTCGCTGCGCCGCCACCGCATCCCCGAGTGGTTCCGCGACGCCAAGCTCGGCATCTGGTCGCACTGGGGCCCGCAGTCGGTGGCGATGTCCGGCGACTGGTACGCCCGCCACCTGTACGGCCCCTTCGAGGGCACCGAGGGCTTCGAGCAGAAGCGCTCGCGCCGCCAGACAGCCCTGCACCGCGAACGCTACGGCCACCCCTCGCAGTTCGGCCACAAGGACCTGTGCCGGCTGTGGCGCGCCGAGAAGTTCGACCCCGAGGCGCTGATGGACCGCTTCCGGCGGGCCGGTGCGCGCTACTTCGTGTCGATGGCCGCCCACTGCGACAACTTCGATCTGTGGGACTCGGCCCACCAGCCCTGGAACGCGGTCAACATCGGCCCCCGCACCGACATCGTCGCCCGCTGGGCCGCCGCCGCGCGCTCGGCCGGGCTGCCGTTCGGGGTGAGCATGCACGCCGGGTCCTGGACCTGGCGCTGGCTCGACGCCGCCTTCGCCGCCGACACCGAAGGCCCTCTGGCGGGCGTTCCGTACGACGGCCACCTCACCGCGGACGATGGCGCGGGGACCTGGTGGGAGGGGCTCGACCCGAGGGAGCTCTACGGGCGGCCCCGTAGCCACGGGGAGCCGCCGGACGCCGACTTCGTGGACAACTTCTACGCCCGGCTGCGGGACGTGGTCGACCGCTACGGGCCCCAGCTGGTCTACCTGGACGACGCGCGGATGCCGTTCGACGACGGCAGCGTCTGCCCGGCCTCCCCGCCCAGCCCGCGCGGACTGGAGTTCCTGGCCCACTACTACGACACCGTGCCGGAGAGCGCGGTGTCCATCAAGACGATCCCCGCCGAGGACCGCCAGGCCGTGCTGCTGGACGTGGAACGCGGCCAGCTCGGCGACACCGACCCCGAGCCGTGGCAGTACGACACCAGCGTCGGCGACTGGTACTACCGCACCGGTGAGCCGTACAAGACGGCCGGCGAGATCGTGCATCTGCTCGTGGACACCGTGAGCAAGAACGGCTGCCTGCTGCTCAACGTGCCCCAGCTGCCCGACGGCACCATCGACGACGAGACCGCCGCCGTCCTCGACGGGCTCGGCGTGTGGCTGTCCGCCTGCGGCGAGGCGATCTACGGGACCCGCCCGTGGACGGTCCACGGCGAGGGGCCCACCCGCGTGGAGGGGGCGAAGGCACGGGAGGCGACCCTGGCGTACACCGCGCGGGACATCCGCTTCACCCGCGACGGCGAGACCGTGTACGCGTTCCTGATGGCCTGGCCGGAGGACGGCAGGGCCGTCATCCGCAGCCTGGGTGGCGGCGGCCCGCTTCCCCTCCGCCCCCGCGGCGTCGAACTGCTCGGCTCCACCGCACCCGTGCGCTGGGAGCAGCGCGAGGACGCCCTGGTGGTCCACCTGCCGAAGACCCCGCCGACGCCGTACGCCCAGGTCCTGCGCGTCACATGACGGGACCGGTGCTGGGACGGGGCCGGCCGCGCACCAGGCCGGTCGGCCCCGCCCGGTGCCCGGGCGGTTCAGGGCTCGATGTCGAGGATCTCCCGGATCGGGCGGCGGGGGGTGCTGGGCCCCTGCGGGCCGTAGCCGAGGCGGAGGACCATCTGGACGTGGCCCGAGCCGAAGAGCGGGTCGCGCAACGGCCAGCGCAGATCGGGCCATTCGAGCGCCTGGGTGGCGGGGGAGCCGACCAGCCCTTCGAGGGTGGCCCTGAGGAGGACCCGCTCCATGGCCTGCCCGGCCCGCAGCCAGTCCACCGGCTTGTCGCCCGGGGTGCTCAGCAGCGCCAGGTGCGGATGGCGCTCGAACTTCGCCGTCTCGCGCCCAGGCACCGGCCGGTCGCCCGCGAAGTCGCGCATGGGGGCCTTGCCGCCGACCTTCCGCGGCCCGAAGGCGTAGTCCGGGACCCCGCCGTCCTCCGTGGCCGTGGCGGCCGGGCCGGTGCGGGTCCACTCGTCCAGGTCCTGGGCCTGGCCGCGGTCGGTGAGGTTGCGCGCCTCCGCCTCCTGCACGAGGTCCAGCACCCACCGCAGATGCCACGGGGCGGGAAAGTCCAGCGAGACCCCCTCCGCGCCGGCGGCCTCGGCGAGCGCGGCCCGCACCTCCTCGGGGAGGTCGGTCTCCTCGTAGGGGTAGCGGCTGGTGTGCCGGCGGTGGACCGCCGGATACAGCTCGCTCAGGCCGCTGTCGCCCTCGCCGGGCCGGGCCAGCCGTACGGTCGCGAGCAGGCCAGGCTCGCCCGGGATCGGCAGCAGCCGTGTCTCCGGGTGCCAGCCCGCGTGGGCCACCGCGACCCGCAGGTTGAGCAACGCCGCGCCGCAACCGATGTGCAGCCCCCGGGTGCTGGGGTCGGCGTGCGGCATCGTGGCGCCGAGGTCCGCGTGGAGCACGAAACCGCGGTCGTGGCGGTGGTAGCGGAAGTGCCACGGCTGCGCGTTGTGCATGGACGGCGCGGTGGACGCGTCGTACGCCATGGCGGTGATGCGCTCTTCGGAGAGGAGTCGTGGGCTCATGGTGGATCTCCGGGGCGGTTCACGCGGTCGGCACCGGGTGGCTCCGTTGCTTCCTTCGCTCCTTCCAACGTGCCACGCGGCGCCCGCCCCCGCCCCCGCTCACGGGCCGATCGGCCCCAAGAA
>NZ_LIQY01000470.1 GCF_001418495.1 Streptomyces pathocidini
CCGGTGGTCCAGTGCGGGGCCGGGGCCCCCTCCTGGAGGCCCCGGCGCTCTCTCACCGGTGGCTGGCTGCTGACAGGCACCTCATCTGCTGGTGACCGTGTCAGGGGTGCCTGCTTGTCAGCCGTTGTTGGTGGTGACCTCGCCGGGGGTCGGGTCGACCTGCTGGTCGGTCTCCTTGTCCGCGGGCTTGGTGGTGACCTTGCCGGGGGTCGGGTCGACCCGCTGGGCGTTCTCCTTGCCGTCCTTGCCTGCGTCGTTGGTCGACTTGGTGTCGTTCTTCGTGGTCGAGGACGCGTTCTTCGCCGGGGTCGAGTTGGTGCTGTTCGCGAAGGCCATGGTGCTGGCCCCGCCGCCGAGGAGTGCTGCCGCCGCGACGGTGGCGATCACGAGGTTGCGCTTCATGGGGTCCTCCTGGTGGGTCTGGTTCGCGGCGGTTCTTCCGCCTCGATGTCCACCACCGTGCCGAAGCGATGCTGAAGGCAGGCTGAAGCCGCCTGAAGGGATCTTCAGGTTCCGTTTGGGAGGCTTGGGTCATGCGATTGCTGATCGTCGAGGATGAGAAGCGGCTCGCCCTGTCGCTGGCCAAGGGGCTGACGGCCGAGGGCTTCGCCGTCGACGTCGTGCACGACGGTCGCGAGGGGCTGCACCGCGCGAGCGAGGGCTCGTACGACCTGGTCGTCCTCGACATCATGCTGCCCGGCATGAACGGCTACCGCGTGTGCGGCGCCCTGCGCGCGGCCGGCCATGACATGCCGATCCTGATGCTGACCGCCAAGGACGGCGAGTACGACGAGGCCGAGGGGCTCGACACCGGCGCGGACGACTACCTGACCAAGCCCTTCTCGTACGTGGTGCTGGTCGCCCGGATCCGGGCCCTGTTGCGGCGGCGGGGGCGGGCTGCCGCGTCGCCGGTGCTGGAGGTCGGGGGACTCACGGTCGACACGGCCGCGCGGCGGGTCACGCGGGACGGGGCCGAAGTCGTGCTGACCGCCAAGGAGTTCTCCGTGCTGGAGCATCTGGCGGTGCGGGCCGGGGAGGTCGTCTCGAAGGCGGAGATCCTGGAGCACGTCTGGGACTTCGCCTATGAGGGGGATCCCAACATCGTTGAGGTGTATGTCAGCGCGCTGCGAAGGAAACTGGGCGCGGGGTCCATCGCGACGGTGCGCGGGGCCGGGTACCGGCTGGTGGCCGGCCGTGCGTAGGCTCTTCGGTTCCGTGCGGGCCCGGGCCGCGCTGGCCGCCACGCTCGTCGTCGCGGTGGCGCTCCTCGGGGCCGGGCTCGCCGTGCTGCTGTCGCTGCGGTCCGACCTGATCGGGCAGGCCGACGCCCAGGCGGATGCGGCCGCGCGCCAGATCGCCGCGCAGATCGCCGCCGGGACCCCGTACGACCGCCTCGAACTGCCCGACGGCAACGACCACCCCGTACAGGTCGTCGACCAGGAGGACCGGCTGCGGGCGGCGAGCGAGAACCTGGAGGCGATCAGCGGTACGGGTGTGGGCGTGGTGCGTCCGGGCCCGACCACCGCGCCGGGCCCGGACGAGGCCGAGGTCGACCCGGCGGCCGGGCAGGTCGCCGAGGGCGTCCGGCACGTCGACGGGTCCGCGACCGTCTACGGTGACTCCGCCGACTACCGCTTCGCAGCGGTGGACGTGACCGCGCCGCAGGACACCACCGTCACCGTGTACGCGGGGGCGTCGCTGGAGACCGAGCAAGCTGCGGTGCGCACCGCAGCCACCGTCATGCTCATGGGGTTCCCGGCCCTGCTGCTGGTGGTGGGCGGGGCGACCTGGCTGGTCACCCGGCGGGCGCTGCGGCCCGTGGAGGCCATCCGCGGCGAGATGGCCGCGATCACGGCCTCGGCCGACCTGTCCCGGCGCGTGCCGGAGCCGGCCGCGCGCGACGAGATCGCCGCCCTCGCCCGGACGACCAACGAGACCCTGGCCGCCTTGGAGGCGTCCGTCGAGCGGCAGCGGCGGTTCGTCGCCGACGCCTCGCACGAGCTGCGCAGCCCCATCGCGAGCCTGCGCACCCAGCTCGAAGTGGGCGTCGCCCACCCGGAGTTGCTGGACGCCGAGGGTGCGGTCGAGGACACCGTACGGCTCCAGCAGCTCGCCGCCGACCTGCTGCTGCTGGCCCGGCTGGACGCGGGAGAGCGGCCGCGGGAGGGCAGCCGGGTGGCGCTGACCGCGCTCGTACGGGAGGAGGTCGCGCGGCGCGACGGTGGGCGTGTACGGGTGGTTCTCGGGGATTGCGCCGAGGGCGTCGAAGTGGCCGGATCGCGCGGGCAGTTGGCGCGCGTGCTCGGCAACCTGCTGGACAACGCGGAGCGGCACGCGGCGAGCGAGGTACGGGTGTCCCTGCGGGTCGCGGACGGCCGCGCCGTGCTGTCGGTGGCCGACGACGGGGAGGGGGTGCCCGAGGCGGAGCGTGAGCGCGTCTTCGAGCGCTTCGTCCGCCTCGACGAGGCCCGCGCCCGCGACGACGGTGGCGCGGGCCTGGGCCTGGCCATTGCCCGCGACGTGGCCAGGCGCCACGGCGGCACCCTGGTGTTGACCGCCGGCCCCCAGGGAGGCGCCCTCTTCGAACTACGCCTCCCGATCGCCGACGCGTCGAACTGATCCGGACAGCGGCTTCGCCCCGCGGCGCGGGCCCCGGTGGGCCATGGTGCGGCCCTCGTTGTGGGCATGCGTTCCGCACGGCGGAACGGGTGGGCACAACGGGGCCACCGGCGTGCAGCCGCGTACGAGAGCTCAGCCCGCGGCGGCCTGTTGCGCACACGGCGCGGTGCCGGTCGGCGGAACAGCTGCCCACACCGGAACGGAACCGGTGCCCACAGCGCGGCGAACGCGCGGCCCACACCGGAACGGTGAACCACCCGGCGGAGCCGACCGGCTACAGCCGGCGCTGGGCGCGGAGGTGTTCGGCGACCGGCGCCAGGGACTCCCTGATGGCCTCCAGCTCACTCGGTGCCATCAGGTCGATGAAGTGGCGCCGCACCGACTCGACATGGTGTGGTGCCACCTTGCGCATGGTGTCGCAGCCGTGGTCCGTGAGGACCGCGAAGAGCCCGCGGCGGTCGGACTCGCAGTTCTCGCGGCGCACCAGCCCCGCGTTCTCCATGCGCGTGATCTGGTGGGAGAGTCGGCTCTTGGACTGCAGGGTCGCGGCCGCGAGGTCGCTCATCCGCATCCGCTCATCCGCGGACTCCGACAGGTTCACCAGAATCTCGTAGTCGTTCATGGTCAGCCCGAACGGCTGGAGATCCTTTTCGAGCTGGTACATCAACAGCCGGCTCACGTCCAGATGAGTGCGCCAGGCGCGCTGTTCCTCGTCTGTGAGCCAGTGAGTTGCCGTCTCTGTCTCCATAAACTGATTCTACCCATTAAGTTGAATTGCGGACGATTGGTCGTCCCGGAGTGATCCGGGTCTAGCCCACTTCTTCCCCCAGAAAACGCCCGCGTGGGCGCAGGCGTTCGACGTTACCGTCCGCAGACTACCGTTCACAGTCCGAAGCGTCGCTGGAGGCCCCCGAGAGAGCCGGGCAGCTGCGGAATCTGCTGGCCGCCCGGAGGCCTGCCGCCGTAGGAGCCCGGGACACCCTCCTGGTGCGGCACGGCCCCGGGGGCCCGCTCCGGCATCAGCAGTTCCGTGGACTGCAGCAGCACCTGCCCGGCGCCCACGAACTCGAATTGGTGCTCCTCGCCCGACGTGCCGCCGATCCCGGTCAGCGCCCGTACGCCGCCCAGTACGCCCCGCAGATATCCGTGGTCGTAGTGGTGGCAGGGCGAGGGGCAGTCCGCCCAGCCGACCAGCGCCTGCGGGTCGACCCGGATCGGCGGCTCCATGAACACCACCGGCCCGTTGGAGGCGGCCACGAACTTGCCCGTGCCGATGAGGGTGAGGAACCCGGGGATGATCGACTGCTTCAGCGACAGGCCGGGTTGGAAGGCCAGGAGGTTCCCGGACCTGATGGTGAGGTTGCCGTCCTCGAGGTCGAAGGAGTTGACGTCGAAGGCCCGGTCCGCGAGCAGCATCTTCCCCTGGCCCTCGGCCACCACCCAGTCCGCCGCGTGCAGCGGGGAGTGGAAGTTGCCCGCGATCAGCCGGTCGAGCGGGCCGTGCCCGATGCCGTGGAAGTCGATCCGCCCGTAGTAGGCGATCATCTTCCCCTTCTGCAGGAACCACTGGCCGTTCAGGTCCACGCAGAAGGTGTACGCGTTGACGTTGTCATCGGACGGCAGCGTGTGCGGGTCGAAGACCGCGGGCCCTGTGCTCACAGCTTCTCCTCCGAGGCCTGGACGAAGACGGCGCCGTTTCCGGAGAGTTCGAGCTGGAACGCCTCGCCCGAACCGCGCCCCACCATGTCCCGCCAACCGAGCGCGGTGGACAGCTTGTTGCGTACGTCGCCGTGGTGCGCGACATAGGCCTGCGGGTCGACGTGCACCGGGCGCTGCGGGGTGATCGGCAGTTCGATGACCCCGCCGTGGGCCATCACCGCGACCGCGCCGTGGCCCTGGAGCGTGGTGGTGAACAGGCCCTGGCCGGTGACCTGGCCGCGCACCATGCCCATCACCCCGCCCTGCGAGCCCATGAACATCGTGCCCTGCCGGAGGCTGCCGTCGAAGGCCAGCAGCCGGTCGGCCTCCACGTAGAGGGTGTCGCCGGAGAGCTCGATGACCTGGATGTGGTGGCCGCCGTGGCCGAACATCACCGTGCCGCTGCCCTCGACGGTCATCAGCGGCGTCGCCTCGTTCGCCACCCGCCGCCCGATCATCGAGGTCAGACCACCCTGGCCGCCCTGGATGTTGGGGGTGAAGGTGACCTGGCCTCGGTAGGCGAGCATCGCGCCGCGCTGGCTGAACACCGTCTGGCCCGGCCGGATCTCGGCCTCGACCATCTTGGAGTTGATCTCCCGGAACGGCATCAGACGTCACCCCCGACCGTGTTCCGCTCCGAGGGCTGTACGTAGACGAGCCCCTCGCCCTCGAAGCGGATCTGGAAGGCCTCGCCCGAGCCCTCGCCCATCAGCGTGCGGAAGTTGACCCCCGACTGGAAGTGCTGGTGCAGGTTGCCGGTGTGCGCGATGTACGCGCCCGGGTCCACCTGGAGCGGGTACTGCGCGGACACCCGCAGGACGACCGCCGGACCGTCGGAGAGGACGGCCGCCCGGCCCGTGCCCTCCACGGTCGTGGTGAACAGGCCGTTGCCCGTGGCCGCGCCGCGCAGCCCGGTGAAGGTCGTGCCGGTGCGCAGCCCGCCTTCGGCGCACAGCAGGTTGCTGGCCTCGACGTACAGCTTCTCGCCGCGCAGGTCGACCAGGTTGATCTCGCTCGCGCGGTCGGCGAAGTAGCACGTGCCGTGGCCCTTCACCTCCATGACCTCCATCTGCTCGCCGGTGATCCGGCGGGCGACCATGCCGCGCAGCCCGTCGCCGCCGCCGGTCATCTTCTTGAACGCCATCTGGCCCTCGTACGCGACCATCGAGCCGTTCTTGGCCTTCACTGAGTCGCCCGTCATGGCGACGGCGAGCACCTTGCTGCCTTGGAGTCGAAACTGAGCCACGCGCCCGACCGTACCCGGGGAAAGTGATCCGCGGCGGGGCTGTCACAATGGAAATCCGTTTGTGCGTCTTTTCACAAACTGTTCTGCGAACTTGGAAGAGGTACCCCGTGGACATCAAGACGGCTTCCGCCCTCCGCCGCCTGCGCCTGGTCTCGGCCCCCGAGGCCGTGTCCTTCCTGCTGCTGCTCGTGTGCTCGGTGCTGAAGCGGACCACCGAGTTCAACGCGGTGCCGGTGATGGGCGCGATCCACGGCATCCTCTTCGTCCTGTACGTGCTGTTCTGGCTGGACGCCTGGAACCGAACCAAGTGGTCCTTCGGAACCGCGGCCCTCTACTTCGTCCTCTCGGTCCTGCCCACCGGCGGCTTCTTCGCCGACCGCCGGCTGAAGCGCGAGGCAGAGGACGGCGTCATCGCCGCCCGTGCCCGCGCCGCCAAGGGCGAGGCGGTCGAGGCGTGATCGTCGCATTCTCGGTCACCCCGCTGGGCGTCGGCGAGGACGTGGGGGAGTACGTCGCCGACGCGGTGCGCGTGGTCCGCGAGTCCGGCCTGCCGAACCGCACGGACGCGATGTTCACCTCCGTCGAGGGCGAGTGGGACGAGGTCATGGACGTCGTCAAGCGGGCCGTGGCAGCCGTCGAGGCGCGGGCGCCACGCGTCTCCCTGGTCCTGAAGGCGGACGTCCGCCCGGGCGTCACGGATGGCCTGACCTCGAAGGTCGAGACGGTGGAGCGGCACCTCGCGCGGTGAGCGCGGCTGAGGGCGAGGGGGGCCTGGCTCCGGCCGGTCGCCTCGGCGGTACTCGCTGAGCCCTGCCGCCCCCGCCCCCCGGCGGAGCGCGGAGGAACTCCCGCCGCGACGGCGGGAGTCCACGGCGGTGTGGTCCGGCGGTGCCGAACC
>NZ_LIQY01000471.1 GCF_001418495.1 Streptomyces pathocidini
GCCCTCACCACTCTCGCCCTGACGGCGGCCCTCCTCGCGCTCCCCACCGCCGGTGCCGCGACTGCCGCCGCGCCCTCCAAGCCCCCCGCCGGGGCGGACACCAAGCGGCTCGACATCACCATGCAGGCCCAGCGGAAGAGCAACTGGTGCTGGGCCGCGGCCGGCAACACCATCGCCACCTGGTTCGGCCAGGACCGCAGCCAGAACGAGTTCTGCAACGCGGCCTTCAACCACCGTCAGGGCGGCGACTGCCCCAACTCCCAGGCCGCGCTCGACGATGTGCAGACCGGCCTGTCCTGGACGGGCGTCAACTCCGGCTCGTACGTGGCCAACTCGCTGAGCTACCCCACCGTGCGCGCGGAGATCGACGCGGACCGCCCCCTGGAGACCCGTATCCGGTGGTCCTCGGGCGGCGGCCACATGCATGTGATCTACGGTTACGACGCCGCCGGCAGCTGGGTCTACTGGGGCGATCCCTGGCCTTCGAGCGAACGCTACAGCTGGGCCTCCCACAGCTGGTACGTCGACAACAGCGAGTTCGCCTGGACCCACTCGCTCTACCGGATCGGGGCGTGAGGCCGTGAGCAGGAAAAGGACCAACCGGCGCGCCGCCAGAGCCGCGACGGCCGCTGCCATCCCGCTCGCCGCCGCGCTGCTCTACCTCGTCCCGCAGATACCCGCGCACGGCCAGTCCACCGAGGAAGCGGACGCCACCCCGGCGTCGCCCAAGGCGCCGACCGCCGCGAGCATCGCCGAGGCGCGCGCCGCGGCGAGCTCCCCGGACATGATCAGCACGCTCTCCCGCTTCTTCGCCAAGAGCGGAGCCGCGCCCTCGGGGTCAGGCGCCGGGCCGGCCCAGCCGGAGGGTGCCCCATCGGGGGCCCAGGCCGCGCCGCGCATCCAGGGCGCGACCGTGCCCGTCTACTACCTTGCCCCCGAGTTCGTCGCGGGCCGCCCGGACGTGCCCGTCGCCCGGCTGGAGTTCCTCGCCACCGAGGCGGTCGCGGCGGACGGCCGCAAGGCCTCGGTCTGGACCGCCCGCCAGAAGGGCCGCTGGACCGTCGTCAACATCGCCACCGGCGACGACGAGACCCGCTACGCGGCGGCCGGTGCGCGGAAGCTGCGCGGCGGCACCGTCTTCAAGGAACCGCAGATCGACGCCTGGTACGTCCAGCGCGACGCGCGCGTGCTGCCGTTGGACGAGGACGCGGTACGGGCCGTGGGCGCGCGGGGTGTGAGCCTCGACGCGTACCAGCAGCGCGTGCGCGCCGCGTACGCCGACAAGTTGCCTGGCTCCGCGTACGACAGGAGGGGCGAGGCCGGCGGTTTCGGAAAGGCCACTGAGGCAAGCACCGGGGGAAACACCGAGGCAAGCACCGGGGGAGACACCGGGAAGAACAGCAGCGCCGCCGCCGCGGCGAGCGGACCGCAGACCTCCGCCACGGTCGCCGAGGCCGGTCCCGCGGCCGGCGGCGGCCTGGTGACGGCGGCCTCCGCGGCCACCGCCGCGGCGGCGGTCCTCGCCCTCGGCCTCAGCGCCGCTTCCGCGGCCCGGCGCCCGCGCCGCCGCACCTGAATCCCGAGGCCCGAGGCCTGAATCCCGGTGCCCGGGCTTGAAGGCCCGAAGTCCGGGGCCGGGATCCCGAAGCCCAGCCACACCGCCTCCGAACCGCCTCCGGGGCCGGGGACGCACACCGTCCCCGGCCCCGGAGCCGCGCCCCAACCGCCAAGCCCTCGGCGGGAGGACCGTTGTCGGTGGGCGACAGTAGGGTGAGAACATGGCCGACCCCAGCAGCTACCGACCCAAGCCGGGACAGATCCCCGACTCGCCGGGGGTCTACAGGTTCCGGGACGAGCACCGGCGGGTGATCTACGTCGGGAAGGCGAAGAGCCTGCGCCAGCGGCTCTCCTCGTACTTCCAGGACCTCGCCGGGCTGCACCCGCGCACCCGGACCATGGTCACCACCGCCGCCTCCGTCGAGTGGACAGTCGTCTCCACCGAGGTCGAGGCGCTGCAGCTGGAGTACTCCTGGATCAAGGAGTTCGACCCGCGGTTCAACGTCAAGTACCGCGACGACAAGAGCTATCCCTCCCTCGCCGTCACCCTGGGCGAGGAGTTCCCACGGGTCCAGGTGATGCGCGGACCCAAGCGGAAGGGCGTGCGCTACTTCGGCCCGTACGCCCACGCCTGGGCCATCCGCGAGACCGTCGACCTGATGCTGCGCGTCTTCCCCGTACGCACCTGCTCCGCCGGGGTGTTCAAGCGCTCGCACCAGATCGGCCGCCCCTGCCTGCTCGGCTACATCGGCAAGTGCTCCGCCCCCTGCGTCGGCCGGGTCACGCCCGAGGAGCACCGCGAACTCGCCGAGGAGTTCTGCGACTTCATGGCCGGCCGCACCGGCACCTATCTGCGGCGGCTGGAGAAGCAGATGCACACCGCGGCCGAGGAGATGGAGTACGAGAAGGCGGCGCGGCTGCGGGACGACATAGAGGCGCTGCGCCGCGCCATGGAGAAGAACGCCGTCGTCCTCGCCGACGCCACCGACGCCGACCTGATCGCCGTCGCCGAGGACGAGTTGGAGGCCGCGGTCCAGATCTTCCACGTCCGCGGCGGCCGCGTCCGCGGCCAGCGCGGCTGGGTCACCGACAAGGTCGAGGCCGTCGACACCGCCGGGCTCGTCGAGCACGCGCTCCAGCAGCTGTACGGCGAGGAGAGCGGCGAGGGCGTACCGCGCGAGGTGCTCGTACCGGCCCTTCCGGACCCGGTCGAGCCGGTCGCCCAGTGGCTCTCCGACCGCCGCGGCGCGGGCGTCAGCCTCCGTGTCCCGCAGCGCGGCGACAAGAAGGACCTGATGGCCACGGTGCAGCGCAACGCCCAGCAGGCGCTGGTGCTGCACAAGACCAAGCGCGCCTCCGACCTGACCACCCGCTCCCGCGCCCTGGAGGAGATCGCCGAGGCGCTGGAGCTGGACTCCGCGCCGCTGCGGATCGAGTGCTTCGACATCTCCCACCTCCAGGGGCAGGACGTGGTGGCCTCGATGGTGGTCTTCGAGGACGGCCTGGCCAGGAAGAGCGAGTACCGCCGCTTCCAGATCAAGGGCCGGGTCGGAGACGAGCGGATCTGGCACGGCACGGGCCAGGACGACGTGCGGTCCATGCACGAGGTGATCGCGCGCCGCTTCCGCCGCTACCTCCTGGAGAAGCAGAAGACGGGGGAGTGGGACGAGGAGGCCGTCGGCGGCGACGAGCCGCTGGCCGGNNTGGACGAGCTGGGCATCGACGACGTAGCCGTCTGCGGCCTCGCCAAGCGGCTGGAGGAGGTCTGGCTGCCGGACCAGGACGACCCGGTCGTCCTCCCACGCAGCAGCGAGGGGCTCTACCTCCTCCAGCGGGTGCGCGACGAGGCCCACCGCTTCGCCATCACGTACCAGCGGGGCAAGCGCGGCAAGCGCATGAAGGCCGGCCCGCTGGACGAGGTGGCGGGCCTCGGCGAGACCCGCAAGCAGGCGCTGCTCAAGCACTTCGGCTCCCTGAAGAGGCTGCGGGCCGCGACCGTGGAGCAGATCTGCGAGGTGCCCGGCATCGGCCGCAGGACGGCGGAGACGGTCGCGGCGGCGCTCGCCGGGGCCGCACCCGGCGGCCCGGCGGTGAACACGGCAACAGGCGAGATCATTGAAGATGGGACGGTAGAGGCGGAACGGACCGGAACGGCCGCGACCACGGCCGAGTCGTCCGCCTCGACACGGGAACGGGGGCAGGAAAGATGACCGGCACCGACGGAGACGGAGCACAGGTGAGTACGGGCACGACGGCCGAGGCAGGCGCCGATACGGCGGCCATCCCCGAGCTGGTGATCATCTCTGGCATGTCGGGGGCGGGCCGCAGCACCGCCGCCAAGTGCCTCGAGGACCTCGGCTGGTTCGTGGTCGACAACCACCCGCCCGCC
>NZ_LIQY01000472.1 GCF_001418495.1 Streptomyces pathocidini
CCCCGTCCACCAGCACCGCGTCCTTCGGCGCTATCGACGTCAGCCCGCTCCCCAGGTTCACCGTGCTGCCGAACACGTCGCCCATCCGCGTCGTCACCGTGCCGAAGGCCATGCCGACCCGCAGCTCGGGCATCGTCTCGTCGTTCGTCATCGTCTCGATGGGTGTACGTGTGGCGGCGTCAGCTGGCGGCCGCCACCGGGCGCGTGGTGCAGGCGGGCGACGACGAGGAGATGGTCGACCGCCGGCTGGCCGTCGGCTTCGCCGACCTGGTCGGCTTCACGCGGCTGACCCGCCGCCTGGAGGAGGAGGAACTCGGCGAACTGGTCGAGGCCTTCGAGACCACCGCCGCCGACCTCGTCGCGGCGCACGGCGGACGGCTCATCAAGACCCTGGGCGACGAGGTCCTCTACGCCGCGGACGACGCCGGGGTCGCGAGCGAGATCGGGCTGCGGCTCATCGAGACGATGACGAACGACGAGACGATGCCCGAGCTGCGGGTCGGCATGGCCTTCGGCACGGTGACGACGCGGATGGGCGACGTCTTCGGCACCACGGTCAACCTGGCGAGCCGGCTGACGTCGATAGCGCCGAAGGACGCGGTGCTGGTGGACGGGGCGTTCGCGGAGGAGCTGATGCGGTCCGGCGACGCCCCGGAGTCGGAGGCGGAGGCCGCGGCCGCGGAGAAGGCCGCGGCGGCGGGGTCGGTTTCCGGGGAGGAGGGCGCTGCCCCGGACTCCGGTTCGGGGGAGGCCGGGACCGAGCCCCCGCCCTCGTACCGCTTCGCGCTCCAGCCGATGTGGCAGCGCCCGGTGCGTGGCCTCGGGGTGGTCGAACCGTGGCTACTGGGCAGGCGGAACTGAGCCCCGGAGCCCCGGGCGTTGGAGCTGGGCCTGGGCGCTGAGCCCGGGTGCCGGAGCTGGGCCAGGGTGTTGGAGCTGGGCCCTGGCGTCGAGGGGGTGAGCCCCCAGTCCTCGGGGCTGCGATCGGACTTCGGGGGGTGCGGCCCGCGCCTTTGGGGGTGCGCCCCGCGCCTTGGGGCTGAGCCCGGGCGGACGCGGCGGCTGAGCTCCGCCCCAGGGATTGCGCCCTCGCGGGGAGGCCCGCCGCGGCCGGTGAGATGATGCCGGGCATCGGGTTCACGACCGTTAACCGGGAGGGTGGCACATGGACGAGCAGCGGTACGGGGAGTGGGTCGCCGTGCGGAGGCACGGCGCGCATGTCGCGGAGCTGGTGCTCGACCGGCCCAAGGCCATGAACGCCGTCTCGACCGCCATGGCGCGGTCGCTCGCGGAGGCGTGCCAGGCGCTGTCCGCGGACCGGTCCGCGCGGGTCGCCGTGGTGACCTCCACCCACGAGCGCTCCTTCTGCGTCGGAGCGGACCTCAAGGAGCGCAACTCCTTCACCGACGCCGAGCTGCTGCGGCAGCGGCCGGTGACCCGCGCCGCCTACACCGGCGTGCTGGAGCTGCCCATGCCCACCATTGCCGCCGTGCACGGCTTCGCCCTGGGCGGCGGCTTCGAGATCGCGCTCTCCTGCGACCTGATCGTGGCCGACCGCACGGCCGTGGTCGGGCTGCCGGAGGTGTCGGTGGGCGTGATCCCCGGCGGCGGCGGTACACAGCTGCTGCCGCGCCGGGTGGGTGTGGCACGCGCCGCCGAGCTGGTGTTCTCCGCACGGCGCGTGGCGGCCGCGGAGGCGCGGGAGCTGGGTCTGGTGGACGTGCTGGTGGACGAGGGCGCGGACACCGGGGAGGCGCTGGCGCTGGCCGGGCGGATCGCGGCGAACTCGCCCGTCGGGCTGCGGGCCGCCAAGCGGGCGATGCGGCTCGGGCACGGCCTCGACCTGCGGGCCGGTCTGGAGGTGGAGGACGCGGCCTGGCGGAGCGTCGCCTTCTCCGGCGACCGGGCCGAGGGCGTCGCTGCCTTCAACGAGAAGCGCACCCCGGACTGGCCGGGGGAGTAGCCGACAAGGGGACAGATAGGAGCTTTGGCGCCGCGCCCGCGCCGGGCCCGGGCGCCGGGCTCTGCGCTCCGCGCTGGGCTCCTGGGCTCCGGGCCGGATTCCGGGGTCCGGGCTGGCCTCTGCGCTCCGCGCTGGCTCTTGGGATCCGGGCCGGGCTCCTGAGTTTCGTGCGGCCTCTGCGCTCCGGGCCGGATTCCTGGGCTCAGGGCCGGACTCCTGCACTTCCGCACCGGACTCTGGGGCTCCGTACCGGACTCCTGGGTGCAGGACCCTCCGGGCCGGTGTCCGGCGCCGGGCCTTGGGCTACCAGGCCGGTGTCCCCGGAGCGGCACGCGGGCGGATGCGGCCGCGCTCGCCCCGCTGACCCCACCTCGACCCCATCACGCGCTCGAACAGGGCGAACGTCGCCAAATGTTCCTACGCTGGGGTGCGAGGTGTCACACGGTGACGGGACGTGAGGTGGCGGTGGCGGGCGACGGCGGTGATGCGCGGCTGCGGGCCGTGGTGGGGCTGGCCCAGGCGATGGCGGCGGCGCAGACTCCGCGCGAGTCCGTGCGCGCGGCCGCCGTGGGCGCGCGGCGCGCCCTGGACGGCAGCTTCGCCGCCGTCTCGGCGTGGGAGCGCGAGCGCGGACGGCTGCGCGTCCTGGTCAACGACGGCGAACTCGCCGAGGGGGAGGAGCGGTTCCCCGAAGACGAGTCGTACCCGGTGCACGAGTTCCCCGAGATCGCCGAGTTCCTGCACGAGCGCTGGGCCGGGGGCGGCGAGCCCGACGCCTGGGTCGAGACACTGGACGGGCCCGGCGCGGGCCGGGCACCCGGCGCGATGCCCGGGGCCTACTGCCACCAGCGGGTGGCCGCCCTGCGGCGGCGCGGGCGCGGCTGCTGCGTGGTCGCGCCGCTCGTGCTGCACGGGCGGGCCTGGGGCGAGCTGTATGTGGCGCGGGCGATGGGGCAACCGGTCTTCGACCGGGACGACGCCGACTTCGCGACCGTACTGGCGGCGGTCATCGCGGCCGGGATCGCCCAGACCGAGCGCCTGGAGGAGGCCCGCCGCCTGGCCTTCACCGATCCGCTGACCGGGCTCGCCAACCGCCGTCTGGTGGACATCCGGCTCGACGAGGCCGTGGACCGCCACGACACGGACGGCACCGTCGTCAGCCTGGTCGTCTGCGACCTCAACGGCCTCAAACGGGTCAACGACTCCCTCGGCCACGCGGTCGGCGACCGCCTCCTGGAGCGCTTCGGCTCGGTCCTCTCGCTGTGCGGCGCGATGCTGCCGGACACCCTGGTCGCCCGCCTCGGAGGTGACGAGTTCTGCCTCCTCGCGGTGGGCCCGCCGGCCGATGCCGTGGTGGAGGCTGCCGGTGAACTCTGCCGCCGGGCGGCCGAGTTGGAGCTGGGCGAGGGCGTGGCGTGCGGAGTCGCCTCGACCGGCGAGCCGATCGGCCCCGTACGCTCCGCCCGCCGCCTGTTCCGCCTGGCGGACGCGGCCCAGTACCGCGCCAAGGCGGCCCGCTCCGACAAGCCCGTCGTGGCCGGTCGCGAGGGCCCCGACGACCCGGTGGTCCGCCTCGCCGAGTCCCCGCCGGAGGGCGGCCCCGACCGCCGCCGCTTCCGCGGCACCCCACCGGGCTAGCTCCCCTCTCGCCCTGAGCCGGGCCCCGCCTCCGACCAGGCCCCGCCTCTGACCGGGCCCCGCCTCCGACTGGGCCCCACCTGCGACCGGGCTCCACCTCCGATTCGGTTCCACCCCTGACTGGGCTCCACTTGCGACCCGGCCTCCCGGTCCGCGACCCGTCCTCCCCGGTCCTCGACCTGGCTCCCTTCGACCTGGCTCCGTTCGGGCCGGCTCGCTCCGACAGTCCCCTCCGGCGGTTCCCTCCGGGCTGGTCTCAGATCTCCAGTGACACCTCGTACTTCCGCAGCCAGGTGTCCAGCGCCAGCACCAACTCGCTGCCGCTGCGCAGCTCGTCACCGGTGGCCGAGGCCGCGGCCTGCTCGACCGCCCGGGTATCCACCAGGTCGCGGACCGGGGAGGCCGGGTCCGCGAGGACCGACCGCAGCTCGGTGCGCAGCGCGGCCGCGTAGCGCGGGTCCTGGGTGCTGGGGTACGGGCTCTTGACCCGGTCCGCGACCACGTCCGGGAGGACGTCCCGTACGGCGGCCCGCAGCAGGGACTTCTCGCGGCCGTCGAAGGTCTTCATCGACCAGGGCGTGTTGAAGACGTACTCGACCAGCCGGTGGTCGCAGAACGGCACCCGCACCTCCAGGCCCGTCGCCATGCTCGCGCGGTCCTTGCGGTCCAGCAGGAGCTGCACGAAGCGGGTGAGGTGCAGGTGGCACACCTCCCGCATCCGCCGCTCCAGCCCCTTCTCGCCCTCCAGGTGCGGCACTTCGGCCAGCGCCTCGCGGTAGCGGGCGTCGCGGTAGCCCGGCAGGTCGATCTTCTCGAGCAGCCCCTGGGCCAGCAGCCCCTCGCGGGAGCCGCCCCGGTCGCCCGCGAAGCCTCTGCCGATCTCGGAGGCCAGCCATGGGAAGGTGTCGGCCCCGACCGACGCCGCGTCGTGGAACCACCGGTACCCGCCGAAGACCTCGTCCGCCGACTCTCCCGACAGCGCCACCGTCGAGTGCTCCCGGATGGCCCGGAACAGCAGGTAGAGGGAGGTGTCCCCCTCACCGAGCCCCACGGGCAGGTCGCGCGCGGCCAGAACGGCGTCCCGGTGGGCCGGGTCCATCAACTGCGCGGTGTCGAGCACGATGTCGGTATGGTCCGCCCCGACGTACTCGGCCAGCGCGTGCGCGTACGGACCGTCGGGCGTGGACCGCAGGGCATCCGCCGTGAAGTTCTCGGTCTGGCCGACGAAGTCCACCGCGAAGGACCGCACCGGCCCCGCGCCGCCCGCGGCCAGGCCGTGGTGGGCGAGCGCCGTGATCGCCGAGGAGTCCAGGCCCCCGGACAGCAGCGTGCACAGCGGCACGTCCGCGATGAGCTGCCGGGAGACGATGTCGTCCAGCAGCTCCCGCACATGGGCCACCGTCGTGGCCGTGTCGTCGGTGTGCTCGCGCGCCTCCAGCGCCCAGTAGCGCTTCACGGTCAGGCCCTGCCGGCGCACCCGCACGACCGTGCCCGGTACGACCTCCCGCATGCCCCGGTAGACCGCGTGGCCCGGCGTCTTGGTGAAGGAGATCAGCTCGGCCAGCCCCTCCGCGTCCACCACGGCCTTCACCGACGGGTGGGCGAGGATCGCCTTCGGTTCCGAGCCGAAGAGCACCCCGTCCGGCGTCGGGTGGTAGTAGAGCGGCTTGATCCCCAACCGGTCGCGCACCAGCAGCAGTTCCTGCTCGCGCGGATCCCACAGCGCGAAGGCGTACATGCCGTTGAGGCGGCTGGTGAACCCCTCGCCCCACTCCAGGTACGCGTGCAGCACCACCTCGGTGTCGCTGCTGGTCCGGAACCGGTGGCCGAGCCCTTCCAACTCGGCCCGCAGCTCGCGGTAGTTGTAGACCTCCCCGCTGTAGGTGGTGACCAGCAGGGTGCGGCCGTCGCGCTCGACCGCCATCGGCTGCCGGCCGCCCTCGATGTCGATGACCGCGAGCCGCCGGTGGCCGAGCCCGACGTGGCCGTCCAGCCACACCCCCTCGGCGTCCGGGCCCCGGCACGCCATGGTCTCGGTCATCGCGGCGAGTGTTCCGCGCTCGCCCTCCAGGTCCCTGTCGTACGCGACCCAACCGGTGATGCCGCACATAAGCCGGTCCTCCTTCCGTCGCTCGCCCCGCCTCCCGCGGCTCGGTCGGGGCGGGCGGGCGACTAGATAGATGCATCTTACATTCATTGCCTAGGGCAACGGCACAATCAGGCCAACGCCTGGTGACATTCGGGGTTTCACTCTCTAGGGTGCCTGAATATGGATATGCACTCTGTGGTGGTGGGGACGTCCGGGATCGCGGCCGAGGACGTCATCGCCGTGGCCCGGGGCGAGGCCCGGATCGAGCTGTCGGACGAGGCTCTGGCGGCCCTTGCCGCGTCCCGCGAGGTCGTCGACGCCCTCGCCGCCAAGCCGGAACCGGTCTATGGTGTCTCGACCGGCTTCGGCGCGCTGGCCGTCCGCCACATCAGCCCGGAGCTGCGCACCCAGCTGCAGCGCAACATCGTCCGCTCGCACGCCGCCGGTATGGGCCCCCGTGTCGAGCGCGAGGTCGTGCGCGCGCTGATGTTCCTCCGGCTGAAGACCGTCTGCTCCGGCCGCACGGGCGTCCGCCCGCTGGTCGCCCAGACCATGGCTGCCATCCTCAACGCGGGCATCACGCCCGTCGTCCACGAGTACGGCTCTCTGGGCTGCTCCGGCGACCTCGCGCCCCTCTCGCACTGCGCCCTGGCCCTCATGGGCGAGGGCGAGGCGGAGGGCCCCGACGGCGTGGTTCGCCCTGCGGGCGAACTCCTCGACGCCCACGGCATCGAGCCCGTCGTCCTCCGCGAGAAGGAGGGCCTCGCGCTGCTCAACGGCACCGACGGGATGCTCGGCATGCTCGTCATGGCCTGTGCGGACCTCGCCCGGCTGTTCACCTCCGCAGACATCACCGCCGCCCTCTCCCTGGAGGCGCTGCTCGGCACCGACAAGGTCCTCGCGCCCGAGCTGCACGCCATCCGCCCGCACCCGGGCCAGGCCGCGAGCGCCGCCAACATGCTCAAGGTGCTGGCCGGTTCGGGCCTCACCGGGCACCACCAGGACGACGAGCCGCGAGTCCAGGACGCCTATTCCGTGCGCTGCGCCCCGCAGGTCGCCGGCGCGGGCCGGGACACCCTCGACCACGCGCGCC
Organism: Streptomyces pathocidini; assembly: GCF_001418495.1. Classification (GTDB taxonomy): domain Bacteria; phylum Actinomycetota; class Actinomycetes; order Streptomycetales; family Streptomycetaceae; genus Streptomyces; species Streptomyces pathocidini. The sequence goes on from NZ_LIQY01000472.1 coordinate 6,784, forward strand.
TGGTCGCGGAGCGGGAGTTGGCCGCCGCCGTCGACAATCCGGTGGTGCTGCCGGACGGACGGGTGGAGTCCAACGGCAACTTCCACGGTGCGCCGGTCGCCTACGTCCTGGACTTCCTCGCCGTGGCCGCCGCCGACCTCGGCTCCATCGCCGAGCGCCGCACCGACCGGCTGCTCGACAAGAACCGCTCGCACGGCCTGCCGCCCTTCCTGGCCGGCGACCCCGGCGTGGACTCGGGCCTGATGATCGCCCAGTACACCCAGGCCGCCCTGGTCAGCGAGATGAAGCGGCTGGCCGTACCGGCCTCGGTCGACTCGATCCCCTCCTCCGCCATGCAGGAGGACCACGTCTCGATGGGCTGGTCCGCGGCGCGCAAGCTGCGGCACGCCGTCGACAACCTCGGCCGGATCATCGCCGTGGAACTGGTCGCCGCGACCCGCGCGGTCGAGCTGCGGGAAAGGCTCGCCGAGGGCGGTCCGGGCGCCGGGTTCACCCCGGGCCTGGCCCCCGCTCCCGCGACTCAGGCCGTGCTGGCGGCCGTGCGTGAGGCGGGAGTTGAGGGCGCGGGCACCGACCGCTTCCTGGCGCCGGATCTCGCGGCGGCGGAGGGCTTCGTCCGCTCGGGCAGGCTGGTGCGGGCCGCGGAGTCGGTGACGGGCCGACTGGCCTGACGGGGGCGGGGA
>NZ_LIQY01000473.1 GCF_001418495.1 Streptomyces pathocidini
CTCCGGCGGGTCTACCTGGCCCACACCCTCCCCGGCCGCTCCTGGATCCGCACGGCCGAACTCGCCACCCCCGAAAGCCTGTTGGCGCTCGACTTCGCCGCCCTCGGCGCGGGCGAGCACGGCGGGCTGTGGGAGCCGTACGAGGGCGCCCCGCTCGCCTTCGTCTGCACCAACGCCAAGCGCGACCGCTGCTGCGCCCTGCTCGGCCGCCCGCTCGCGGCCGAGCTGGCGCGGCTCGACGGCAGTGCCGTCTGGGAGACCACCCACATCGGCGGCCACCGCTTCGCCCCCACCCTCCTCGTCCTCCCGTACGGCTACGCGTACGGCCGCGCCGAGGCTCACGCCGTCAAGGACGTCCTGGCGGCGGCCCGCGAGGGCCGGGTCGTCGCGGAGGGCTCGCGCGGCCGCTCGTGCTGGCCGCGCCCGGCCCAGGCGGCCGACCTCGCAGTCCGCGAACTGACCGGCGAGGAGGGCGCGGACGCGCTGGACGTCACGGCCATGGAGACCCATGGCGCGCTCTGGACCGTGACCCTCGCCCACGCCGACGGCCGTACCTGGCAGGTCGACGTGGCCCAGACCGCCTCGGAACCCCCGCGCCCGGAGAGCTGCGGCGCCGAGCCCGGCACCCCGGCGCGCATGGGCGTCCTGGCGATCCGCCCCGCGGGCGCGTCCCGGGCGCGACAAGGCGAATCCCGGGCCCGTTAGGGGCCGTCCCCACCCCCGTACCCTTCCTGGGAGCGGCCGCGCGACCCCGCGAGGGCCGGACGGAGGAGACCACCGCATGCGCTTCCCCTGGCCCCGCCGCGTCTTCTCGCAGGTCCTGCTCATGCAGCTCGCCATCGCCACCGGCGTGACCGCGCTGGCCACCGGCCTCTTCCTCGCCCCGCTCAGCGACCAGTTCGACGACCAGGCGATGCGCCGGGCCCTCGCCATCGCGCAGACCACGGCCGCCCGCCCGGGCCTGGCCGAGGAGCTCCGCGGGCCCGCGGGGTCCGGAGGCCCCTCCCCCGCCGGCCCGGTCCAAGCCGAGGCAGAGCGCGTCCGGAAGTCGACCGGCGCCGAGTACGTCGTGGTCATGGACCGGGACGGGGTCCGCTGGTCGCACACCTCGCCCGGCGAGATCGGGCGGCACGTCTCGACCGACCCGAGCGAGGCGCTCGCGGGCCACGAGGTCATGCAGATCGACGACGGCACCCTCGGCCGCTCCGCCCGCGGCAAGGTGCCGCTGCGCTCCCCCGGCGGCGAGATCGTCGGCGCGGTGTCCGTCGGCATCGCGTACGAGAGCGTCCGCGACCGGCTGGTCTCCGCGGTGCCCGGCCTCCTGGCGTACGCGGGCGGGGCGCTCGCCGTGGGCGCGCTCGCGGCATACGCGGTGTCCCGCAGGCTCCAGCGGCGCACCCACGACCTGGCGTTCTCCGATATCTCGGCGCTGCTGGCCGAGCGCGAGGCGATGCTGCACGGCATCCGCGAGGGCGTGGTCGCGCTCGACGCGCGCGGCAGGATCCGGCTGATGAACGACGAGGCGCAGCGGCTCCTCGGCCTGGGGCCCGAGGCCACCGGGCGGCCGCTGGACGAGGTGCTGGCCCCTGGCCGTACGACGGATGTGCTGGCGGGCCGGGTCACCGGCGACGATCTGCTGACCGTCAGCGGCCACCGCGTCCTGGTCGCCAACCGGACGCCGACCGACGACGGCGGCGCCGTGGCGACCCTGCGCGACCGCACCGAACTGGAGCGGCTGGGCCGCGAGCTGGACGGCACGCGCGGCCTGATCGACGCCCTCCGCGCCCAGGACCACGAGCACGCCAACCGCATGCACACCCTCCTCGGGCTGCTCGAACTCGGCCTGTACGAGGAGGCGGTGGAGTTCGTGACCGAGGTCGTGGGGGTCCACCGGGCGACGGCCGAGCAGGTCACCGAGCGGGTGCGCGACCCGCTGCTGGCCGCCCTGCTGGTGGGCAAGGCGACGGTCGCGGCCGAGCGCGGCGTCTCGCTGCGACTGTCCGCCGACACCGGGCTGCCGGACCGGGTGGTCGACCCGCGCGGCCTGGTGACGGTCGTCGGCAACCTCGTCGACAACGCGCTCGACGCCGCCTCCGGCACCCCGGACGCGAGCGTGGAGATCACGCTGCGGGCGGAGGGCCGTACGGCGGTGCTGCGGGTCGCCGACTCGGGCCCCGGCATCCCGCCCGAGCGGCGCGAACTGGTCTTCACCGAGGGCTGGTCCACCAAGGAGCTGCCCGCACACGGCCGGCGCGGCCTCGGGCTGGCCCTCGTACGGCGGCTGGCCGAGCGGCAGGGCGGCAGCGCGCGGGTCGGCGAAGGGCCGGGCGGCGGCGCCGAGTTCACGGTCGTCCTGCCGGAGGCGCTGACGGCGGACCTGGCGGCGCCCGGGGAAGCCCGGGGAGCGACCGTGGAAGAAGCGATCGCGAGAGAAGCTGACGTGGAAGAAGCGGCCGCGGGAGAAGCGCGATGACCGCCGTGCTCGTCGTGGACGACGACATCCGGGTCGCGGAGATCAACGCGGCCTACGTGGCGAGGATCCCCGGCTTCCACGTGGCCGGTACGGTCCACTCCGCGGGCGAGGCGCTCGCATTCCTGGAGCGCACCCCCGTCGACCTGGTCCTGCTGGACCACTACCTGCCCGACGAGACGGGCCTGGCGCTCGTCAGCCGGCTGCGCCAACTCGGCCACCACACCGACGTGATCATGGTGACGGCGGCCCGGGACCTCGCGACCGTCCAGGCCGCGATGCGCCACGGCGCACTGCAGTACCTGGTGAAGCCGTTCACCTTCGCCGGGCTGCGCGCCAAGCTCGACGGCTACGCCGCGCTGCGCCGGACCCTCGCCGACAGCGGTCTGGCCGAGGGCGGCGAGGCAGGGCAGGAGCAGGTGGACCGGATCTTCGGCGCTCTCGGCACCGCCTCGGCGGGCCCCGCCGGGCTGCCCAAGGGCCACTCCGCGCTCACGGCCGACCTCGTACGGCAGGTGCTGCGCGGCGCGGAGTCCGCGCTGTCGGCGCAGGAGGTCGCCGAGCGGGCGGGGCTCAGCCGGCAGACGGCGCAGCGCTATCTGAAGCTGCTGGAGCGGGCCGGGCGGGTGCGGATGAGCCTGAAGTACGGCGAGACGGGCCGCCCGGAGCACCGCTATCTGTGGATGCGCTCCTGAAGGCCACGGTGGCTGACGTGCCCTCGGCCACCTCGGCCTGTTCCCGGAATGTCCTCAACAACTCCCGGGGTTGCTCAACGCGCTTTCCCCTCGTGCTTCTTGAGGCTCGACCGGACGCCCCGCAGTGTTCCGCCGGAGGTCGCCGACAGCACTCGCCGCCGCGGCGGCGA
>NZ_LIQY01000474.1 GCF_001418495.1 Streptomyces pathocidini
CACCCCCTCGCTCCCCCCGACGCGCCGAACCCCGACGGGCCGGACCCCGACGCACCAGACCCGGTGGAGCTGGCCGGGCGCAGCCTGCGAGGGCTGCCCGAGGAACTGGCCGAGCGGCTCCCCCGGTTGCTGGAGGCCATGGTGTCCGTCGGCACCGGCCTCGACCTGCACACCACCCTGGACCGCATCGCCGAGACCGCCGCCGGCCTCACCGGCGCCCGCTACGCCGCGATCGGCGTCGTCAACGAGCAGGGCGACGGCCTCGCCGACTTCGTCACCCACGGCATCGCCCCAGAGGAGCACGCGCGCATCGGCCACCTGCCGGACGGCCACAGCGGGGTCCTCGGCGCGCTCGTCCAGCACCCGGCCCCGCTCCGGCTCGCCGATCTGTCCGCCGACCCGCGCTCCGTCGGCTTCCCGCCGCACCACCCGCCCATGCGCACCTTCATCGGCGTCCCGATCCGGGTCGGCGGCGCGGTGTTCGGGAACCTCTACCTCACCGAGAAGGTGGGCGGCGAGGAGTTCAGCGCGTACGACGTGGACCTGGTGAGGGTGCTGGCCACCGAGGCGGGGATCCAGATCGGCAACGCCCGGCTGCACGAGGCCACCCGCCAGCGCGAGCGCTGGATCGACGGCGCCGCGGCGCTGACCACCGCGCTGCTCGCGGGAGGCGGGAGCGGCGACTCGGCGGAGGAGGAGGGCGGGGGCGCCGACGCGCTGACCGTAGTCGCCGAGCAGGGCCGGAGGCTGGCGGAGGCGGCGGCCGGGGTCGTGCTGCTGCCGCACGAGAACGGCGGCCTGGAGATCGTCCGGGTCTCCTCCGAACTCCCCGAGCCCTTCGAGGGGATCGGCATGATGATCGAGCCCGACAGCCCGGTGTACGCCCGACTCCTCGCCGGGCACCCGGTGTTCGTGGACGACTCGGCGAGCGACCCCCGCATGACCACCCCGATCTCCCACCTCTACGGGCCCAGCATGATGCTGCCGCTCAAGAGCGGCGGCCGGGTTCTGGGCACCCTCGCCCTGCCCCGGCTGCGCGGCGCCCGCCGGTTCACCGACACCGAGCGCGAGCTCGCGACCCGCTTCGCCGCCCAGTCCGCGCTCGCGCTCGTCCTCGCCGAGGCCCAGCGCGACCGCGAGCGCCTTGCCGTCTACGAGGAGCGCGACCGGATCGCCCGCGATCTGCACGACCTGGTCATCCAGCGGTTGTTCGCGACCGGGATGATGTTGGAGGGCGCGCAGCGCAAGGCCGAGGACTCCGACGTGCGGGCCGGGATCGGGCGGGCGGTGGACGAACTCGACGTCACCATCCAGGAGATCCGCACCGCCATCTTCGCGCTCCAGCAGGGCCCGGCCGAGGCACCGGCGGGGCTGCGCACCCGGATCGAGCGGGAGATCAACATGGCGGCCGTGCCGCTCGGGTTCCGTCCCGCGGCACGGTTCGTGGGCGCGGTCGACGCCAGGGTCGGCGAGCTGACCGGCAAGAATCTCGTGGCGGCGCTGCGCGAGGCGCTGTCCAACGCGTTCCGGCACGCGGCCGCCGCCCGGATCGAGGTCGTGGTCGACGCGACCGTGAAGCTGCCCGACGGGCGGGAGGGCGTACGGCTGACGGTCGCGGACGACGGCATCGGGATCCCCGACAACGGGCGGCGCAGCGGGCTCCGCAACCTCGCCAAGCGGGCGGAGGCGCTGGGCGGTTCGAGCTCGTACGGCCCGGGCGTCGGGGAGGACGGCGGGGGCACGGCGGTGGTGTGGGAGGCCCCGCTGTAGCGCCGCCCACGGCCGCGGGCGGCCGGTTACCGCCGGGCCGCCGCCACGATGCGCTCGATGACGACCGCGACCCCGTCCTCGTTGTTGGCGACCGTACGGGCGGAGGTCGCGGCCAGCACGTCCGGGTGCGCGTTGGCCATGGCGTACGAGGTGCCGGCCCAGGCCAGCATCTCCACGTCGTTGGGCATGTCACCGAAGGCGACGACCTCCTCCGGCGCGATGCCGCGCTCGGCGCAGCAGTGCGCGAGGGTCGCGGCTTTGCTGACGCCCGGCCCGCTGATCTCCAGCAGGGCGGTGGGGCTGGAGCGGGTGAACGAGCCGTGCGCGCCGGCCTCCTCGCGGGCCAGGGCCAGGAACTCGTCCGGGCCGAGGCGCGGGTGGTGGGCGAGCAGCTTGAGCACGGGTTGGTCGGCGCCGGCCCAGCCGGACGCGAGCAGCTCCTCGGCGGTGGCGATGGTGGCGCCGGGGTCGAGGTGGAACGGCGGGTAGTCCGGCTCGTAGTGGATGCCGGTGGTCAGCTCAACGGCGAAGGTGGTGCCGGGCGCGACGGCGCGCAGGGTCTTGACGGTGGCGAGCGCGTCGGGCCGCTCCAGGGGCCGCACCTCGATGATCTTTCCGTCCCGGTGCAGGTCGACCACGGCGGCGCCGTTGGCGCAGATCGCCAGCCCGTGGCCGTGGACATGCTCGCTGACCACGCCCATCCAGCGGGCGGGTCTGCCGGTGACGAAGAACACCTCGATCCCGGCCCGCTCGGCGGCGGCAAGCGCCGCGACGGTCCGCTCGGAGACGGACTTGTCGTCCCGGAGCAGCGTCCCGTCCAGGTCGGTGGCTATCAGCCGCACACCCCCTGGGACGGGCGCCGAGCGGTCCGATTCCGGCATCTGCGGCTCAGGCCGCTCGGTAGCTGAGGTCACGGCCCCATCCTCCCGCATCCGCACGCACGCGTGTACGAGCAGGCGGAGATCGTCTGCGGCGCCCGCTGCGGTTGGGCCCGAGTTCGCGGGGGTGCGGCCGATTCGTACCGCCGGGGCGCCGCCGCGCTGCCCGCTTGCCGTCGCGGCGGAAGATCTTTGAGCCCCCCGCACCGGAATGCGAGCACCCCGCACCGGAGGGGAGTGCCGCCGCATGCGGCCCCGGTCGCCGGACCGGGCTCTCTCCCCGTCGGCGGGCCGCTTAGGCTCTCGGGTATGGCCTCTTCTCTGCGACTCAGCACCGTGATCCTGCCCGTCCGCCGCTGGCACGAGGGCGGGCGGGAGGTGTGGCGGCGGGCCGAGGAGCTGGGCTTCCACACGGCCTTCACCTACGACCACCTGTCCTGGCGCGTCCCCTTCCGCGACGGACCGTGGTTCGGCGCGCTCCCCACGCTGACCGCCGCGGCCGCGGCCACCGACCGGCTGCGGCTCGGCACGCTCGTGACCTCTCCGAACTTCCGGCACCCGGTGACCCTCGCCAAGGAACTCCTCTCGCTCGACGACATCAGCGGCGGCCGCGTCACGCTGGGTATCGGCGCGGGCGGCACCGGTTACGACGCGACGGCGCTCGGCCAGGAGCCGTGGACCGCGCGCGAACGGGCCGACCGCTTCGGGGAGTTCGTGCCACTGCTCGACCGGCTGCTCAGCGAGGACGTCGTCTCGCACGAGGGCGCGTTCTACTCCGCGCACGAGGTCCGCAACATCCCCGGCTGTGTCCAGCGCCCGCGGCTGCCCTTCGCCGTCGCCGCGACCGGTCCGCGCGGGCTGCGGCTCGCCGCCCGCCACGGCCAGGCGTGGGTCACCACGGGCGACCCCAAGCTCCATGAGACCGGCACTCCCGCCGAGTCCCTCGCGGCGATCGGCGGCCAGATCGAGCGGCTGTCCGCCGCCTGCGCCGAGCTCGACCGGGACTCGGGTGAGCTGGAGAAGATCCTGCTCACCGGCTTCGCGCCCGGCGCCCCGCTGGACTCCCTCGACTCCTTCGTGGACTTCGCGGGCGCCCACGCGGAGCTCGGCATCACCGAGATCGTGCTGCACTGGCCGATCGCGGACACGATCTTCGCCGCCGACCAGAAGCTCTTCGAGCGCATCGCGACCGAAGGCCTGGCCCAGCTGGGCTGAGCCCCTGAGGGCCGGGGCCGCCGGGCTCTTTATCCCGCGTACACGTACGAGAGGAGCACAATCGAGGGGGAGGGACCACAGGACTGCGGACCCGACTGGAGGGTGCCAGATGCCCGGAAACCGGACGCGTTCCCGATACGCCCCTGACCAGGGGCTCACCACGCGCATGGTGACCACGATGTTCCTGATCGGGCTGCTCTACGTGGTCTTCGTCGGCGCCCTGATCGCCCTTCTGCGCGGGGCCTTGCCGATCATCCTGCTCGTCGCGGGCGGTCTGTTCATCGTGCAGTTCTGGTTCAGCGACCGGATCGCGGCCGCCGGCATGGGCGCCCGCGAGGTCACCCCGGAGCAGGCGCCCGAGCTGCACGGCGCGGTGGACCGCATCTGCGCCCTCGCGGACATGCCCAAGCCGCGGGTCGCCATCGCCCACAGCGACGTGCCGAACGCCTTCGCCACCGGCCGCAACGAGCGCACGGCCCTGGTCTGCGCCACCACCGGACTGCTCCGCCGCCTGGAGCCGGAGGAGCTGGANNACGTCGCGGTGATGACCATCGCCTCCTTCCTCGGCGTTCTCGCGGGCATGCTGACCCGCTTCGCCCTCTGGGGCGGGCTCAGCCGGGCCGGCAACAGCCGGGACAGCAACACCGCGATCGCGATGCTCCTCATCCCCCTGGTCAGCGCGGTCGTCTACGTGATCAGCTTCCTGCTCACCCGGCTCCTCTCCCGCTACCGCGAGCTGTCCGCGGACCGCGCCGCCGCGCTGCTGACCGGCCGCCCCTCGGCGCTGGCCTCCGCGCTCACCAAGGTGACCGGGCAGATGGCCCGGATCCCGACCCAGGACCTGCGGAAGGCCGAGCCCTTCAACGCGTTCTGGTTTGCGCCCGCCTTCTCCTCCAAGGAGAGCCTGAGCCGGCTGCTCTCCTCGCACCCCACGCTGGAGCAGCGCCTGGACCAGCTCGGCCGGATCTCCGCGCAGCTCGGCCGGGCGGCATGAGGCGGCAGCGGGCCCGCGCCACCCG
>NZ_LIQY01000475.1 GCF_001418495.1 Streptomyces pathocidini
CCGCCACCCCTGCCCTCACCCCCGCATCCTCGCCGCTGGCGTCTCCGCCGCCGCGGCCGCCATCCTCGCCTGCCTCACCACCCCCACCGCCCACGCCGACGCCGCCGAACCCGTCGTGCCGCCGGGGAGCATCACCAAGCCCTCCCCGCCCGTGGAGATCGACGGACAAGACCCGGAGCTCCGGCTGGCCGACGGGGCCGCGCTCGCGCCCGCGAAGGTGCTGGACATCAAGTCCGTCGTGGAGGACCTCGGTGGCGAGGAGCGGCGCGAGGACACCAACTCGGACGTGAAGTTCGCCCTCCAGGCGGAGGTCCTGTTCCCCAAGGACAGCGCCCGGCTGAGCCCCGACGCGCACGACCGCATCCGGGCGATCGCCGACGAGATCAAGGCGCAGGACGCCGCGAAGGTGCGCGTCTTCGGCTTCACCGACGACCTCGGCTCGTCCGCCCACGGCGACGTCCTCTCCAAGCGTCGCGCCAACACCGTCCACCAGGAGCTGACGGACGCGCTCGGCGCGGGCGTCGCGTTCGAGATCCGCGGCTACGGCGAGCAGTACCCGATCGCGGACAACAGCACGGAGTCGGGCCGCAAGAAGAACCGCCGGGTCGAGGTCTCCTTCCCGCGCGAGGACGCGGGCTGAACCGGCGCCCGTACGAGAGCGGGAGTCGCCCGGGTGTCACACCCCGGTGGTGGACTGGCGTCGTAACGGGTGACATGGAGGAGCGAGGCGGCCATGCGCCGGAACGCGGAGCCGGACCGCCCACCCCGCGAGGAGGCACGGACCGTGAACGGACCCATCCTGGTGACCGGCGCCACCGGCACGCTCGGCCGCGCCGTCGTCCGGCGGCTGCTGGACGACGGGCAGGAGGTGCGGGTGCTCAGCCGCCGCCCGCGGCCGGCCGGTGACCACGAGCCGTACGACTGGGCCACCGGCGATCTCCGCACCGGCGCCGGGATCGACGCCGCCGTCGCGGGCGTCCCCGCGATCGTGCACTGCGCCACCACCGGCGGCCGCGGCGACATCGCCGCCACCCGCCTGCTGACCGAGGTCGCGGGGCGCCGCGAGGGCGACCCGCCGCACCTGGTCTACATCTCGATCGTCGGCATCGACCGCGTCAACTTCTTCTACTACCGCGCCAAACTCGCCGCCGAGCGCGTCATCGAGAGCTCGGGCCTGCCGTGGAGCACCCTGCGCACCACCCAGTTCCACGACCTCATCGCGCTGATCACGGAGGCCCAGGGGAGGCTGCCCGCGGCGAACTTCTCGATCTCCGGGGCCCGCTTCCAGCCCATCGAGGTACGGGAGGTGGCCGAGCGGCTCGTGGAGCTGGCCACCGGCGAACCCGCGGGCCGCGTCCCGGACATGGGCGGCCCCGAGATCCGCACCCACACCGACCTGGCCCGCGTCTACCTGGAGTCCGTCGGGCGGCGCCGCCGCGTGCTGCCGCTGCGGCTGCCCGGCCGGGTGTTCAGGGACCTGCGCCGGGGCGGCAACCTGACCCCGGACCGGGCCGTCGGCCGCGTCACCTTCGAGGAGTACCTGAAAGAGCGGAAGGGCCGGAAAAAGGCGCCTGGCGTGGGCTGACGGCTGGTATCTTCATCTCCTTCGTCAGCTGCATCTTCGTCAACTGAACGACATGACAGGCCAGTTAGGTCCATCGGGGGGTCATGTGAACGGTCCGGACGTGCGCCGTGCCCAGTCGGAAGCCACGCGGCTGCTGAGCGCGGGCGCGTACCTCGACAGCTCTTTCCGCCGCCGGGTGGTCGGCGAACTCATCGGCCACGCCGAGCGCCCCGTGCCGCCCTCGCTGGGCGTCGACGTGCTGTCCGTGCTCGCGCACGCCGTGCGCGCCCGCGCCCAGGAGGTGTGGGCCGCGCTGGCGCTGCTCGCGGTGTGGATCGGCTTCTTCGCCGCCGAGGCGGAGCTGACGGGCGCCGACGGGGCGTACTTCGACCCGGAGGTGGCGAGCCAGGCCTTCTCCGACCCGAGCCTGACCGGCATCGTGAGCGACGGCAGCGCGCTCTGGCCGTATCTGTACGCGCAGTTGTGCCTCGGCCTGGTGCTGGCCCGGTTCGTCGCGGGCAAGCGCCCGGCGCCGTACTCCCCGGTCGAGCGCGAGGTGCCGCTGCCCGCCATCCGCCACGCGGGCGCGATCTCCCGCGCCCGCCGTGTCATCGGCTGGCTGCTGACGGTCTACGTGCGGCTCGGCTTCGTCGTCTACTGGTTCGCCGCCGTCGTGAACCTGCCCGACGACCCCTTCCCGCTGGTCTTCCCGATCGCCCTGGGGCTGGTCGTCTGGGTCTACCGGGCGAGCGTCGAGACCGTGCTGCGCGACGAGCTGGGCCGGGACACCTTCCGCGACACCCCCGCCGTCACCGCGCTGCCCCTGACCCCACGCTGCCGCACGGTCGCCGCCGCCGTCGAGCGTGAGCAGCACGCGATGGGCGCGCTCTACGACCCGTACCAACCCTTCATCGGCGCCGGAGTCCCGTACCAGCCCTGGTCGTTCGCGCTGGAGCTGAAGCGGAAGAAGGAGCTGAAGCCGGGCGTGCCCGCGCAGGCGGGGGCCGAGGAGGGCGCGGCGGCCCGCGAGCTGACCGCCGCCAGGATCGTCGAGCTGGTCAAGGAGCCGCTGCGGCAGCTGCGCGCGGCCACCGCTGCCAACAGCGTCGACCGGCTGCGGGACCTGGAGATCGACGAGTTCGTCTACCTCCCCGCGGGCGTGGGCCGCGAGGAGGGCTTCTACCACGCGGACGCCATCGACCAGCACGTACGGGACGCCGTGGACGAGGGCGGCGAGGGGCGGCGCCACTTCCTGCGCGTCCGGGTCGGCGCCTGGGACGAGCAGGTCGTCGTCACCGTCTTCGTCCGGGTCCACACCCAGGGCCGGATGCTGGTGCTGGAGGTCGCCCCGCACGTCCTGGGCCCGGTGCGCGAGGAGTTCCGCGACGTGGACGCCGTGGTCGCTCTCGACGGCCACGGCGACCTGGCGCGCGAGGCCCTCAAGGCCCTGCTCGCCGCGCCGACCGCGGTGTTCACCCTCGGCGCCTCGGCGGCCCGCACGGTGGCGGAGGCGGTCCGCAGGTCGTGGGACGCGCCGGAGCGCCGCCCCGCGGGCGCACCGCTGCTCTCCGTACGGGAGTTGGGCAGCACCGACGAGCTGTCGCTGCTCCAGGAGATGGACGTCAGCCGGTACGTGAAGACCCTGCAGGACCGCATCGCGAGCGGGGTCCGGGACGCGCTGGAGGGCGACGGCTACCAGACCGACCGCTTCGAGCAGCACATCGTGAACGTGGGCGACGGCGGCGTCTTCATCAAGGACATGAGCGGCGGCTACGCGGTCGGCAAGGTGACCGGCGGCGCCGTGGCCATGGGCGAGAACAGCAGCGCGACGGCCACCGCGGGAGGCGGCAATTGAGCGAGGAACAGCAGCAGGGCGGCGGCGTCTTCCACGTGGGGCAGGTGAGCGGGGGCGCGGTCAGCTTCGGCGCCCACAGCCAGGCCCACTACCACGAGGGCGCCAAGGGGCCGCAGCCCGACGAGACGACCGCCAAGCTCCTCGAAGCGGTGTCCGCCCTCAAGCGCGATCTCGCCGCGCTCGCCGCCAGTGAGGCCACGCAGGAGGCGGGCCGCGAACTGGCGGAGACAGAGCGGGAGATCGCCGGCACCGGCCGTGTCACCCCGGACCGGCTGCACCGGCTGGGCGAGCTGCTGGCACCCGGCGCCTCGGCCGTCGGCCTCCTGGCCTCGGCGGCCACCGTGGCCCAGGTGGTGGCCCAACTGCTCGGCTGAGCAGGCCGGTTCGCGGCCTGCCGGTTCGTTTCGTGCTCTAGGGGGAGGACGCCGGATGGCGATCAGATACGACGCCCAGCGCCAGCGCTGGGTCGACGACGCCCGGCCCGAGGCGGCGGCCGCGGCGCGGCTGCGCAGGCTGCGGCGGGTGTCGATGCTGTCGGTGGCGGGCGTGCTGCTGGCGTACTCGCTGGGGTTCGTCACCTGGCGGCAGATCGAACGGCGCAACGCCGAGGAGGCGGCGGCCAAGGCCCTGGCGTCGGCAAGCGCCTCGGCGCGGGCGGAGGCCTCCCGCTCCGCCAAGGCGCAGGCCTCGGCGGAGGCCGAGGCGCGGGACGCCGCGCTGGCCGACCCCGCCGACTCCACGATCACCGCCGAACCGCCCTCGGGCTACCAGCGGTACGCGGACGATCAGGGCTGGACCGTCGACATCCCCGAGGGCTGGACCCGCAAGGCGCAGGAGCGGCTCGGCCACCCGACCGTCGTCACGTACCAGAAGGGGTCGAGCCGCCTCCAGGTCTTCGCGGTCGAGGAGTCGAGCCCCTACGAGTCGGTGCGGCTCGCGGACGAGTACCTGGCGGACGGCGGAGTCAAGGACTACGAGCGCGTGGACCTCAGCGAGCTGCCCGCCGCGCCCTCGGGGGCCACGGAGTCGGCCCGCTGGGAGTACACGTTCACGGACAAGTCCTCCGGCGACTCCCGGCGGACGGTCGACATCCGCTTCCAGGCGGCGGACGGCCAGTACTACGCCGTGGCGGCCACGGGCCCCGCCGAGGAGGGCACCGCGGCCCAGACCAAACCGGCCCAAACAGCCCTGACCTCCTTCTGCCCGCCCTACACCGACTGCGAACCGGCCTGAGCCTTAACCGCCGCTGGGCGCGGGGGGCACCTCCC
>NZ_LIQY01000476.1 GCF_001418495.1 Streptomyces pathocidini
GGCCAGCTGTGGGTCCGGTTTTCCGCCCGGCCGCTTCCGGCCGTCGGCGGCTGGCTGTCACCGTAGGGCGTCGGGTTCGGGAGGGAGGCGGTGTAGGCGGCGGCCGGCTGTGACCATGGCTGTCAGCAAGGCGTGGCCGTCGGGGGGTGGGAGGATTCCGCGGGTGGCTGCGATGTGTACGAGGTCCGTCGTCTGGAGTGCCCTGATGCCGCGGCGCCGGGCGTACTGGAACGCGTCGCGGTCGTCGGAGATCCAGTGGGCGCCGTGGAACTCGTCCCACTGCTCGATGACATGGCAGGTCTGCGCCTCCCCGAGGTGCTGGAGCGGCCGGCCGCGCACGCCGCCGAACACCGCGCGCCGGATCGTCTCCACGCGGCGCACGTCCGCGGGGCGTGAGATCTCCACCGGTTCGCCGAGCCATCCGTCGGCGAAGACCGTGGTCAGGTCCGGTAGATGGCGGGCCGAGCGCCGCGCCTCGAAGGCGACCGCCTCCGTCCACCGGCCGCGGCTGTCGAGCACCTTCTCCAGCACATCGAGCCGCTCGACCGCCGCGAAGTTGCACAGCACCGTGTTGTCCGGGAACCACCAGGTGGTCATGGGGTGAAGACCGGATCCCCGCTCGCCCCGCCAGAGGGTCCCTGTGCGCCGGTCGGCTCGTCCGGTGGGCCCAGTAGCGTTCGCAGGTCGTCCACGTCGCTGTCGAGGAGGGCGGCCAGCGGGCGCAGGGTGGTCTCCCCGGAGCGGTACGCGGCGAACAGCCCGTTCACCAACCGCACCGGCGGGAGCGGGGTGTTGGCGGCGGCCGCCTGGGTCATATAGGCGTCGATGGCGCCGAGCCGCTCGTGGCAGTCGGCCGTGGTGAACCGGCGCAGCCGGTTCCGCTCCCGGTCGCCGACCAGCCCGAGCGTCCGCAGCCGCGCGGCCAGCGCGCTGGGGGAGACGCGGCAGCGTACGACCATGGCGGCGAAGGCCTCGTCGTCCAGTACGAGGTCGTCGAGGTCCGGGCCGCTGCCCCGGGCCGCTCGCGCGGCCAGTTCTCGTACGTCCTGCTCCGGCATGAGCAGCGCGGCGGCGAAGGCGTTGGCCCGGATCTCGCTCGGGTCCTCCGCGAGCCCCGGCGCCATGCCGCTCTCGGCCAGCAGGTCCTGTGCGTCTCCGGCCAGGACATGCCCCAATTCGTGGGCGAGGGTGAACCGTTGCCGGGTCCAGACGGGGTGGGTGGCGACGATCGCCAGTCGGAAGCCGTCGTCCCGCCAGGCCAGCCCGTCCAGGCCGCTGGGCAGCCGGGTGATCGCCACGTCCACGCCGAACGCCCGTGCCCAGGTGGCGATCAGCTCGCCGGTCTCCAGCTCGGCGAGTGGCCCCACGCCTGCTGCGCGCAGCGCGGCCAGGACGCGGCGGGCGAGCTCGTCGCCCTGCGCGTGGGGG
>NZ_LIQY01000477.1 GCF_001418495.1 Streptomyces pathocidini
GCGGTGGAGCCCGGCGGCGCCGAGCCGGCAGTGATCGGGTGGTGGGGACGGTTGGCCGGGGCCGGGTCACGGTGGGCTTGGCAGCGCGGGGCTGCGTCGTACCGATTGCTCGCCGCCGGGGCGGCAAAGTCTTCCCGCCGCGGTGGCGAGAAACCACCGCGGCGGAGCCCGGCGGTGCCGAACAAGCCTGGAATCCGCCCGGGTTCGGCCTGGAGTCGCCAGGCGCGAGGCCTGAGTCCGCCCGGGTTCTGCCCGGAGCCGCTAGGCGCGAGGGCGGCCCAGGGCCCGGTAGGTCCAGCCGGCCTCGCGCCAGAGGTCCGGGTCGAGCGCGTTGCGGCCGTCGAGGATGCGGCGTTCGGAGACGACCTCGCCCAGTTCCGCCGGGTCCAGGTCGTCGCGGAACTCGCGCCACTCGGTGAGGTGGAGGACGACGTCCGCGCCACGCGCCGCGTCGAGCGCGGTCGGTGCGTAGCCGAGGGTCGGGAACAGGCGGCGGGCGTTCTCCATGCCCTTGGGGTCGTAGACGGTGACCTGCCCGCCCTGGAGGTGGATCTGCCCGGCCACGTTGAGCGCGGGGGAGTCCCGTACGTCGTCCGAGTCCGGTTTGAACGTCGCGCCCAGCACGGCGACCCGCTTGCCGAGGAACCCGCCGCCCACCGCCTCGCGGGTCAGCTCGACCATGTGCCCGCGGCGCCGCATGTTGATGGAGTCGATCTCGCGGAGGAAGGTCAGCGCCTGGTCGGCCCCCAGCTCGCCGGCGCGCGCCATGAACGCCCGCAGATCCTTCGGCAGGCACCCGCCGCCGAACCCGATCCCGGCCCGCAGGAACTTGCTGCCGATCCGCTCGTCGTGCCCGATCGCCTCGGCGAGCTTCACCACGTCCCCGTCGGCCGCCTCGCACACCTCGGCCATCGCGTTGATGAACGAGATCTTCGTCGCGAGGAAGGAGTTGGCGGAGGTCTTCACCAGCTCGGCGGTCGGGAAGTCGGTGACGATGAACGGCGACCCCTCGCCGATCGGCGTCGCGTACACCTCGCGCAGCTGCTTCTCCGCGCGCTCGCCGGCGACGCCCACCACGATCCGGTCCGGGTGCAGGGTGTCCTCCACCGCGAAGCCCTCGCGCAGGAACTCCGGGTTCCACGCCAGTTCGGCACCCTCGCCCGCCGGGGCCAGCTCGGCCAGCCGGGCGGCCAGCCGCACCGCGGAGCCCACCGGCACGGTGGACTTGCCCACCACCAGCGCGGGCCGGTGCAGATGCGGCGCCAGCGCCTCCACGGCGGCGTCGACGTAGCTCATGTCGCACGCGTACTCGCCGTGCTTCTGCGGGGTGTTGACGCAGATGAAGTGCACATCGCCGAACTCGCCGGCCTCCGCGTACGAGGTGGTGAACCGCAGCCGCCCCGACGAGCCCTCGAACCCGGCGACATGGCGCCGCAGCAGGTCCTCCAGCCCCGGCTCGTACATCGGTACGCGGCCCGCGGCCAGCATCTCGATCTTCTCGGTCGAGATGTCCAGGCCCAGTACCTCGAAGCCCAGTTCGGCCATGGCGGCGGCGTGGGTGGCGCCGAGGTATCCGGTGCCGATCACGGTGATCTTCGGGGCCATGCGTCGCTCCATCGGGCAGATCGTGCGAGGGGCCGCGCGTACGGGTCGCTCTGTTACGTGCGGACTGCGCGCCCGAGCATAGTCGCGGGCGGGTCCGGGCACTCCCTCCGATGTCAGGGCTGTCAGCAAGCTCACCTATGCCGGTGCGGCCGACCGTCCTAGAATCAGGGTTACTTAAGGGTTACTTAACGGTAGTTAGCAGTTCTGGGGAGTGAGAACGTTGGCGGGCTCGACTGATTTCGACCTCTACCGGCCGTCCGAGGAGCACGACATGCTCCGCGAGTCGGTGCGCTCGCTCGCCGAGGCGAAGATCGCGCCCTTCGCCGCGGACGTCGACGAGGAGGGCCGCTTCCCGCAGGAGGCCCTGGAGGCGCTGGTCGCGGGCGACCTGCACGCGGTGCACGTACCGGAGTCGTACGGCGGCGCGGGGGCCGACGCGCTGGCCACCGTGATCGTCATCGAGGAGGTGGCGCGGGTCTGCGCGTCCTCCTCGCTGATACCGGCGGTCAACAAGCTCGGCTCGCTGCCGGTGCTCCTCTCCGGCTCGGAGGAGCTGAAGAAGAGGTACCTGGCGCCGCTCGCCCAGGGCGACGGGATGTTCTCGTACTGCCTGTCCGAGCCGGACGCGGGCTCCGACGCCGCCGGCATGAAGACCAAGGCCGTACGGGACGGCGACGGCTATGTCCTCAACGGCGTGAAGCGCTGGATCACCAACGCCGGGGTCAGCGAGTACTACACGGTCATGGCGGTGACCGACCCCGAGAAGCGCTCCAGGGGCATCAGCGCGTTCGTCGTCGAGAAGTCCGACGAGGGCGTCTCCTTCGGCGCCCCGGAGAAGAAGCTCGGCATCAAGGGCTCGCCGACCCGCGAGGTCTACCTCGACAACGTCCGCATCCCCGCCGACCGCATGATCGGCGAGGAGGGCACCGGCTTCGCGACGGCCATGAAGACCCTGGACCACACCCGCATCACCATCGCCGCCCAGGCGCTCGGCATCGCGCAGGGCGCCCTCGACTACGCCAAGGGCTATGTGCGCGAGCGCAAGCAGTTCGGCAAGCCGATCGGCGACTTCCAGGGCGTGCAGTTCATGCTGGCCGACATGGCGATGAAGCTGGAGGCCGCGCGCCAGCTCACGTACGCGGCGGCCGCCAGGTCCGAGCGCGGCGACGGCGATCTGACCTTCTTCGGCGCCGCCGCCAAGTGCTACGCCTCGGACGCCGCCATGGAGATCACCACGGACGCGGTCCAACTCCTCGGCGGCTACGGCTACACCCGCGACTACCCGGTGGAGCGCATGATGCGCGATGCGAAGATCACGCAGATCTATGAAGGCACGAACCAGGTGCAGCGGATCGTGATGGCGCGGAACCTGCCCAAGTAGGCGTCCGCCCAAGGCGCATGGCACATGCACCCAAAGGCACATGGCTCATGAAGAGATGGCGCATGGCTCATGAGGAGGGGCCCGGACCGAGTGGTCCGGGCCCCTCCTCGTACGCCGTGGTCACTCGTTGCCGATCGTGACCTTCTGATCGTTCTTCAGCTCCGACACCAGCTGCTTGACCTTCGGCATGTCCCAGCGCAGCGAGCCCATCGGCGCGGCGCCCGAGGTCGGCATGTTCAGCTGCTTGCCCTCGCCGCCCGAGATGTCCTTCATTGCCCAGAACATCCTGGCCAGGTTCCACAGGCTCATGTCCTTGTCGACGATCAGGGTGTCCAGGCCGGCGCCCATCGTCGGGTAGAGCTTGAAGGGGTTGAGCACGGTGCTGGGCGTGGCCGTCTGGTTGGCCAGCGCGGAGAGGAACTTCTGCTGGTTCTTGGTGCGGTCGAGGTCGCTGCCCGCGAGCGCGTAGCGGGTGCGCACGAAGGCCAGGGCCTGCTTGCCGTCGAGGGTCTGCGTGCCCTTCTTCAGGTCCGCGCCCGACTTGTCGTCCTTGATGTCCTGCGGGATGTTCATCTCGACGCCGCCGACCGCGTCCACGATCTTCGCGAAGCCCGCGAAGCCGATCTCCGCGTAATGGTCGATCTTCAGGCCGGTGTTGTACTCGACCGTGCGCACCAGCAGCGGGGCGCCGTCCCGCGAGTAGGCGGCGTTGAGCTTGTTCTGGGAGGCCGGGTACTGCCGGCCGGTTTCCGAGCCCTTGAACGCCGGGATGGTGACCCAGGAGTCGCGCGGCAGCGAGACCATCGTGGACCCGTTGTCACCGATGTGCAGGATCATCATCGAGTCGGTGCGCTTGCCCGCGGCCGAGCCGGTGTGCAGGTCCTTCTTGTCCTGATCGGTCATGCCCTCGCGGCTGTCGGAGCCGACGATGAGGTAGTTGGTGCCCTCGCCCGCCTCCGGGCGGTCCTCGACCTTGCTCAGGTCGACCTCGCGGCGCAGCTTGGAGTCGGCCCAGAAGTACGTGCCGACGGAGGCCGCGAGGACGACGACGAGCAGGGTCAGGGTGCCTATCCTGATCCGCCGGCCCCAGCGCGGGGCGGGGCGGCCGTACGACTGCCCGTGCGGCGGCCGACCGCCGCCGCGGCCGCCGCCGTAGACCTCGCCCTGGCTGTAGCCGTCGTCGAGGTAGTCGTCGTAGCCCTGGTCCCGCTGCCCGGGCACGCCGGGGCGGTGCGGCGACAGGTTGGGCGGCAGCGGGGGCTCGGCCCGGTGCGGACCGCCGCCGTACCCACCGCTGCCGTACCCACCGCCGTAGGCGCCGTCGCCGGAGCGCGGGCGCTGCACATGCGGCATGGCGCGCGCCGACTCGGGCCGGGCGCCGCCGCGTCCGTACCGGTCCCTGCCGTCGCCGGACCATCCATCGGGCCACTCGTTCATAACGTGCAGTGTGCCTGGCCGGTACGTCGATAAGACAGGGCGAGTGGGGAATCGCACCCCGCCTGTAGCAGACCTGATGCAAAGAAACGGCGGCGGGGGTGGGGGCTTATCCGTGCATAAGGTGGAGGGCATGACCGATCAGGCAGCCGCCCCGGAAGAAACGATTCCGGGCAAGCCCACCGCCGCATCCCGCACGACGCTGAGCCACATCATGACGGCGGGCGACACCAACCTCCTGGGGACGGTCCACGGTGGCGTGATCATGAAGCTGGTGGACGACGCGGCGGGCGCGGTCGCCGGCCGCCACTCCGGCGGCCCCGCGGTCACCGCCTCCATGGACGAAATGGTCTTCCTGGAGCCGGTCAAAGTGGGTGACCTTGTTCACGTGCGCGCGCAGTGCAACTGGACGGGGCGCAGCTCCATGGAGATCGGTGTTCGGGTCCTCGCCGAGCGCTGGAACGAGTCGGCGCCCGCGACGCAGGTCGGCTCCGCCTATCTGGTCTTCGCGGCGGTGGATGCGGACGGCAAGCCGCGGCGGGTGCCGCCGGTGATCCCGGAGACCGAGAGGGACAAGCGCCGGTACCAGGAGGCGCAGATTCGCCGCACGCACCGGCTCGCGCGTCGACGTGCGATCAAGGACCTGCGCGAGCGGCACGCAGCCGAGGGGCTCGACGACTGACTCGCGGTGGCCCCGGCGGCCTTGAGCCGGGTACCGGAACCGTCGTCTGCGGGGGCGCGGCTGGGGGGCAGGCTCTCCACTAGGTCAGCCAGACGGGGGCGTGCCGCGCGATGCACCAGCTGTCAGAGAGGCCGGTCGCACCCGGTCCGCCGGCAGTCACTCGCAGGTCACCTGGTCGCCGGTCACCGCTCCGCCCACGCCTCGCTGTGGGGTACCCCGCACCTTGCGTACCTCGCGGAAGTCCGAGCCGAGGGTGACCCTCATCACCGGCCCCTGCCCGCGCACCGCCCGCAGTTCCGCCCCCGGCAGCGCCGCCGCGACGGTCCGCGCCGAGCGGTCCCAGCGCGGGTCGTACGTGATGACCGTCCGCTTCGCCGGCGCGGGCGCGTTCCCCGGCGGCTGCGTGGCGAACCCGCTCGCGCGCAGCTCGCGCGTCACGCGCCCGCCGAGCCCGGCCCGCCCCGTCCCGTTGTCGACCCGCACCCGCACCCGCTGCGGGGCCACATCCACCGGCGCCGCTCGCCGCTCGGCCGGGCGGTGCGCCAGCGGCCGGTCGGCGCGCAGCGCCCGGAAGATCCGCCCGGCCTTCGCCGCGTCCCACTTCACGGTCGAGCCGAGCCCCGCCACCGGGTAACTCGGGTCCTCGATCGGCACGGAGACGAACTCCGAGGACGAGGGCTTGAAGCCGCGCATCGCCTTCCCGAGGTCGACCAGCTCGTCCGTGCCGAACCCGCGGTCCGCGCGCACCGAGCCGAGCAGCGTGGAGGCGACCCGGTCGAACTTCACCGGGTTCATCAGCACGCCCCCGCTCGACACCTCGTCCATCAGCGCGGCCAGGAACCGCTGCTGGCGCTGCATCCGCCCGAGGTCCGCGGCCCCGTCGATGTGCCGGGAGCGTACGTACTGCAGCGCCTCGCCGCCGTTCAGCCTGCTGGTGCCCACCGGCAGGTCGAGGCCGGTGTAACGATCCTTCATCGGCCGGGCCGAGCAGATCTCGACCCCGCCCACCGCGTCGACGGTCTTCATGAAGCTGGTGAAGTCCACCTCGATGTAGTGGTCGAGGTGGAGCCCGGTCATCTTCTCCACGGTGCGCACGGTCAGCTGCGGACCCCCTTGCGCATAGGCCGCGTTGATCTTCCCGGCGTGCGCCGGCAGCCGCTCGCCGGTGGCCCTGTCGGTGTGCTCGGGCAGGTGCACGTACGAGTCGCGCGGGATGCTGATGACGCTCGCCCGGCGCCGGTCGCCGGACAGGTGCACCAGCATGATCGTGTCGGTGCAGTGGCAGGGCGCGCCGCCGAGGTGGTAGCGCTTGCGCTGCTCCTCGGTCAGCTTCTCCCGGCCGTCGGTGCCCACCAGCAGGAAGTTCAGCCCGTCGCTGCCCTTGGGCCGGTTGTTGAGCCCCTCGAAGGGGTCGATCCGGCCGATGGCGGTGTCGAGCCCGGAGACCACCGCGTGCCCGCAGCCCCCGGCGGCCAGCAGGAGCGCGGACGCCGTCATCCCGATCCTGCGCGCCCAGCGCGGCCGGGGCCCGGCGGGGCGTCTGGGCCGGGGCCGGGGGCGGGGGCGGGGGCGCGGCCGGGGCGAGCGGGCCGGGGCGGTCAAAGGGGGACACCTCCGCGCGGGTTGGCTGTGACCAACGCCACGGTAGACCGCGGCCCCGGGCCCCTCGGTCCGCGTGCGGGACGTGTCCCCCGTTCGCGGTAACGTGAATCCTGATGAACGGATCCCCTGAACAGCGCCTCCCGGCCGTCTCCGTGATCATGCCGGTGCTCAACGAGGAACGCCACCTTCGCAATTCGGTGCGGCACATCCTGGAGCAGGAGTACGCCGGCGAGCTGGAGGTGGTCATCGCCCTCGGCCCGTCCACGGACCGCACGGACGAGATCGCCGCCGAGCTCGTACGCGAAACGGCGTCGAGTTCCTGGGGGCGCGTGCACACGGTGCCCAACCCCACGGGCCGTACGCCCGCCGGGCTCAACGCGGCGATCAAGGCGTCCCGGCACCCGGTCGTGGTCCGGGTGGACGGTCACGGCATGCTGTCGCCCGACTACATCGCCACCGCCGTACGGCTCCTGGAGGAGACGGGTGCGCAGAACGTCGGCGGCATCATGCACGCCGAGGGCGAGAACGACTGGGAGCACGCCGTCGCCGCCGCCATGACCTCGAAGATCGGCGTGGGCAACGCGGCCTTCCACACCGGCGGTACGGCCGGCCCCGCCGAGACGGTCTACCTGGGCGTCTTCCGGCGCGAGGCGCTGGAGCAGCAGGGCGGCTACAACGAGGAGTTCATCCGCGCCCAGGACTGGGAGCTGAACTTCCGCATCCGCGAGGCGGGCGGCCTGATCTGGTTCTCGCCCGAGCTGAAGGTCTCCTACCGCCCGCGGCCGAGCGTGCGCGCCCTCGCCAAGCAGTACAAGGACTACGGGCGTTGGCGCCACGTCGTGGCCCGCTACCACCAGGGCTCCATCAACCTCCGCTACCTCGCGCCGCCGACCGCGCTCGCCGCCATCGCCGCGGGCGTGGTCGTGGGTGCGGTGCTCACCCCGTGGGGCTTCGCCGTCCCGGCCGGGTACGCGGCCGCGCTCGCCGCGGGCTCCGTCCCGGCGGGCAAGGGTCTGGCGCCGGGGGCGCGGGTCCGGATCCCGGTGGCGCTGGCCACGATGCACATGTCCTGGGGCTGGGGCTTCCTCACGAGCCCCAAGGCCCTGGCCCGGAAGGTCATCGCGAGCCGCCGCCCGGCCGCCGTGAGCCGCTAGCGCCACCGTTTCGCACGACGACGGCCGCGCCCCTGGTCCGGGGCTCGGCCGTCGTCATACAAGAGGCCGGAAGGCCAGGGGCCTCACCACACGTTGGCCGGATTCACCTTCATACAGGCCGACTTGTCGTCCCCGTTGAGCGCGTCCGCGCTCTCCGGCGCCTTGTCCTCCGCCGCGCCGCCCGAGTCCGCCGGCTTCTCGTAGGCTGTCCCGGCGCGCCAGTCGGCGCCGACCACCAGGGTCACCTGAGCGACGGACGAGGCGTGGCGCACCGCGCTCTCCGGCAGGCCGAGCGCCTTCGCCACCGCCAGCGCGTCCCCGCGCAGGTCCTCGCTCGGGTACGAAACGGTGGTGTCCGCGCGGGACTTGGGCGTGGTGTCCGCGACGGCCTGGGCGAAGCCGAGCCGGAGCAGGTGCTCGGAGAGCTGCGTGGCGCGGCCGGTGACGGGGGCCTGGGTGGCCGTACCGGTGCCGTTCTGGACCGTGACCGGGATCTGCCCCTTCGGGGCCGCCGGGTCGTTGGGCCCCGGGCTCTTGCTCGCCTTCTTCGAACCGGACGTGGGCTTGTCCTTGCCGTCGAGCGCGGTGTCGCTGCGGATCATCGAGAAGACCTTGTCCGCCTCGCCCGGCTTGGGGACGATGTGCGCCGCGTTCGCCGGGTCCGGTGCCCACGGCATGGTGGCCATGGTGATCCGGGCGGTCGGGATCCGCTTGAGGTCGTTGCCCAGGTCGTACAGGGACTTGACCGTGCCGAGGTCCTGGTCGACGGTGAGTGCCTTGGTGGCCGCCTCGGCGAGGTCGGTGAGCTTGGCCGGGTCGGTCAGCTTCGTACCGGACTTGAGCTGGCGGACCATCGAGTTCATGTACATGTGCTGGGCCTTGGCCCGGCCGATGTCGCTGCCGTCCTCGAAGCCGTGCCGGGTGCGCAGCCACTGCAAGGCGTGCTTGCCCTTGATGACCGACTCGCCCTCGGGCAGCCGGAGTCCGGACCGGGGATCGTAGACGTTGCTGTCCACGCAGACCGGGACGCCGCCGACCGCGTCGGCCATGTCCACCACACCCGCGAAGTCGATCATCATGAAGTGGTCGACCGGGATGCCCGTCAGCTCCTCCCAGGTGGCGACCGTACAGCCCGGACCGCCGTGCTGGAGGCTGGAGTTGATGGTCCCCTGGCCCTCGGGGTAGACCGTCCCGTCGTCGGTGTCGGTGCACTTGGGGATGGTCACGCGGGTGTCGCGCGGGATGCTGACCACCGACATGCTGGAGCGGTCGGCCGAGACGTGCAGCAGCATCTGCACATCGGCCAGCGGCTTGCGGCCCGCGTCCGCCTTCGCGCCGCCCAGCTTCACGTTCTCCGCGGAGTTACGGCTGTCCGAGCCGAGCAGGAGGATGTTCATCGGCGTCTGGCCCGCGGCGTTCGGGGCGCTCTTGTCGAGCTTGCTGTCGCCGAGGTTCAGCGCGTCCTTGATGAGGTTGCCGTTGAGGTGCTCGTAGTAGAGGTATCCGGCCCCGGCCGCGCCGAGTATCAGCAGCGCCAGACAGGTGGCGAACCAGCGGAGTATCCGCCTCTTCCCGCGCTTGCGGCCGCGCGGGCCGCCGGGCTGCGGGCGGCCGCCGCGCCGGCGGTCGCCCGGCGGCCGGCTCGGGCCGCCCCGGCGGCGCCCGCCGTGGTCCTCGCGCTCGTAGAGGTCGTCCCGCTCGTAGAGGCTGTCGTCCCAGCCGAGTTCGCGCGCGTCGGCGGGTGCGCCGCGGCGCGCCTTCGGCAGCCGGACACGGTCCTGGCGAACGCTGTCCTGCCGCATCGGGCCTCCCCCGTGGGTAGTCGGTGCTGTGGGGCCCGTGGGCGGGCGTCTCACGTGGTGGTCACTTCATGGTCACGTACACGATGGTCAAGTACACGGTCACTGCGGTCACTTCGCGCAGACCTGCTGGTCCGCGTTCACCTTCTGCACTTCCTTCGGCGCCTTGGTCGGCGCCGTCAGCGGCGTGCCCGCCCCCCGGAAGTCCGCGCCGAGCGTCAGCGTCATCGGGACCATCGGCCCCGCGTCCTCGGTGCCCGGCTTCAGGGCGGAGGCGGGCATGCCCATCATCGCGGCCAGCGCGCGGGCCTGGTCGGCCTGGTTCGGTGCGTACGTCAGCGTGGTGGTCTTCTGTTCCGGTCCGGTCGCGTTGCCGCCGTTGCTCGACTTGAGCACGCCCTCGGTGTTCTGCAGCCAGTCCACCGTCTCCTGGGCCGCCCCGAACGGCCCACCCCCGTTGAGGACCTCCACCCGTACGTTCGACGGATCGGCCTTCGGCCCCTTCAACTTCGCCTGCTCCTTGGCCGCTTGCTGCTTCTTCGCCTCGGTCAGCGAGGTGTCGGAGCTGATCATCGAGAACAGCTGCCGGGCGGGCTGCTCGTTCAGCACGACCGTCGCCTTGACCCGCTCCGCCGGGTTGTCGATGACGGGCACGGTCGCGAAGGAGACGTGCTTGGGGTCCACCTTGCCCACGTCCTGCGCGAGTTGGCGCAGCTTGTCGATGCTGCCTATGCCGGTGTCGACGGTCAGGGCCTTGGTGGCGGCCGTGGCCAGGTCGAGCAGCTTCCCCGGGTTGGTCAGGGTGCCGCCGGACTTCATCTTACGGATCATGGAGCTGAGGAACTGCTGCTGGATCTCGATCCGGCTCAAGTCCCCGCCGTTGCCCACCGAGTGGCGGGTCCGCACGAACGCCAGGGCCTGCTCGCCCTCCAGGGTGTGGTTGCCCGCGGACAGCCGCAGGTGCGAGTCCGGGTCGTTGATGTCCTTGGCCAGGCACACGTCCACGCCGCCGACCGCCGAGGACAGCGTCTTGACCGCGTTGAAGTCGGCCATCATGAAGTGATCGACCGACAGCCCGGTCAGCTCCTTGACCGTGCGCATCGTGCAGCCCGGGTCGCGGCCCTCCTGGCCGAGGCTGTTGTTGAACCGGGTCTGCGGCGTACCCGGGATGATCTTGGTCGACCCGTCCGGCTGCTTGGTGGGGCAGTCCGGGATGTCGGTGATCAGGTCGCGCGGGATGGACAGCGCGGTGGCGTTGGAGCGGTCCTCGGAGACATGGAAGAGGAACGTGGTGTCGGCGTGCCCGACGCTGCCGGAGTCCCCGTACCCCTCGTTGCCTTTGCCGGTACGGACGTCCGTACCGATCACCAGGATGTTCACCGGCCCGTCGCTGGTGGCCTTCCCGCTGCCCGCGTCACCGACGTCGATCTTGCTGATGTTGCCGTTGAGCCGCTGGTAGAGATAGACGCCCCCGGCCGAGCAGCCGACCAGGATCAGGGCCAGCGCCCCGCCGGTCCAGTGCAGCGCCCGCTTCCGGCCCGACTTGGGTCTGCGGCGGCTGGCCGGCGGCGCCGCCCGGCGGCTGCGCTGCGGGGGGACGCTGCGGCGGCGGCGCGTGCCCTCCTCGGGCGGAGCGCCGGTCCGCGAGGCGGCCCTGGCCTCGGCCCGCGACTCCGTACGGGACCGGCCTTCGGCGCGGGACTCCGCGCGCGATTCGGATCGGGACCGGGCGGGGCGGCGCTGGGGAGGGGGCGACGGCTGCGCAGCGGAAGGGTCCAGTCGCAATTCGTAGTTGCCGGTGTGCGGATTGAACACCCACTGGTCCGCGGGGTCGATGTCGCCCGGCCGCTCACGTCCTTGCGCGTCCACGACTGCCTGAATCCTCCGTC
>NZ_LIQY01000478.1 GCF_001418495.1 Streptomyces pathocidini
GTCCCGACTACGGGCAGCGCGGCACCGCCGTGCCGCGCTGCCCGTAGTCGGGACCGCGGGCGCGGCGCGATGCGCGTCCGCCGTCGTGCGGCGGCACCCGGCTATCGCCACACCCCCCGGTGGGCCGGGAGGCCGTGGGATTCCAGGGGGCCCACCCGGAGGCCCTGCGACCGGCAGGCGGCCACCGCCGGAGGGAGGGCTTCCAGGGCCGAGTGCCAGGCGCCCGGCGCGCTCGTGCGGTCCGAGTCGTGGAGCAGGATCGTGGCTCCACCGCGCAGCCCGGGCGTCAGTTCCGCCAGGACGCTGTGCGCGTCCGCCCGCGCGGTCCAGTCGCGGCCCCAGACGGACCACAGGACCGGCTGGAGCCCGGCCCGCCGGGCGGCGGCGAGGCGGCCGGCGGTGAGCACGCCGTATGCGGGCCGGTACCACAGGGGGCGGCGGCCGCCGATGCGGAGGACGGCGTCGGCGGCCCGTGCGACATCCCGTGCGTCCTGGCTCGGTCTCGGGCGCCAGGGCCGCTCGTGCCGCCAGCCGTGGACGGCGAGTTCGTGGCCCTCGGCCACGATGCGCCGCCCGAGGTCGGGGTGTTGTTCGAGCGCGCTGCCGAGGACGAAGAAGGTGGCGCGGACCCCCAGACGGTCCAATACCCGCAGGAAGTGCGGGGTGCTGTCCGGGTCGGGACCGTCGTCGAAGGTCAGCGCGACGTGCCCCGGGTCGCCCTGCCCGTCGAGCGCGGGGCTCACCACGCGCCGTACGGCCGGGATCCAGGTGGCGGCCGGCCCGAAGTGCCACGCGGCCACCGCGACGGCCGCCCCGGACAGCGCCCCGGCCGCGGCCCGGCTGTTCCGGCAAGCCGGTCCCCGCCCGCCCGTCCTGACCATCCTGCCCGTCACCACACATCCTCCCCGCCTTCGCCCGAGACCACCGGCGATCTGGCCAGTTGGATGCTGCCGAGGACCAGTACGGCGAGTGCCACCGCTTCGGGCAGGATCCGCAGGCCGAGGGTGATCTGCTCGTCGAAGAGGACGGCGCCGAGTACGACGCTCAGGAGGGCGTCGCCGAGGGTCAGCGCGGGCTGGGACGCGACGAGCGTGCCCGCGCCGAGGGTCATCTGCAGCAGCAGGAAGCTGGCCAGCCCGACGGCGGCGAACGCGTACGTCTGCCAGGCCGTGAAGAAGGCCCCGACCCCCTCCGGCAGTTGCCCGATGGCGTCCTTCATCAGGGCGGCCGTCCAGGAGAAGCCGAGGGCGGTCGCCGTGCCGAGAACGGCGGCGCGGGGCGCGGATGAGAGGTGGCGGGCCACGGCGAGCAGGACGAGTACGACGCCCAGCACCGGGAGTGCCACCGGCAGCCACCGGTCGTCGGGCACGGTCGTGACGCCCCTCGCGGGTTCGGCCAGGCGCAGGAAGGCGGCGAGCCCGGCGGCCATGGCGAGGAACGCCCACCAGGTGCGGTGGTCGGGCCTGCGGTGGAAGACGGCGCTGCCGACGACGAGGGTGAACAGCAGCTCGGTGGTCAGCACGGGCTGGACGACCGACAGCGGCCCGGCCGCGAGGGCGCCGGCCTGGCTGACGCCGGAGAAGATCATGGCGAAGGTGCCCAGCAGCCAGATCGGCCGCCGCAACAGGTGCAGCACCCAGGAGGTGCGCCGGGCGCGCGGCACCGGCTTCTCCTCGGCCGCGGCGCGGCGCTGGAGGACGGAGGCGACGGCGTTGGACAGCGCGGACAGCAGCGCCAGCGCCACCGCGAGCCCGGTCATCAGCGGCGGGCCCCGTCAGCCGAAGCGCTTGGCCAGCGTGCGGAAGACGCCGGGGGCGACCCCGTGCACGCGCGCGGGCATGCCGAGCCAGGAGGGTACGAAAGCCTGGGCCCGCCCGGTGGCCAGGGCGTCCCGTACGGCGGCGGCGACCTGTCCGGCGGGGACGGGGCGCGGCCGGTCGCGGTGGTAGGGGGCGCCGCGGCGGGTGAAGAACGGGGTGTCGACCGCGCCGGGCAGGACGATGGACACGGCGACGCGGGAGTCGGCGACCTCGTAGCGCAGGCTGTCGGCGAAGGCCATGAGGCCCCCTTTCGTGGCGGCGTAGACCGCTTCCCCGCGCACCCCGACCGATCCGGCCATGGAGCCGATCAGGACGATGCGGCCGGCGCGCCGCTCGACCATGCCGGGCAGCAGGAGCCGCACCAGGTGGACGACCGCGGCGAGGTTGACCGTCANNCCCGGCGCCCGCGACGAGCGCGTCGACCCGGCCCTCGCCCTGTTCCTCGGCCTGGCGGACGAGTTTCTCGCGCCCGCCGGGGTCGGCGAGGTCGGCGGGCAGCGCGATGCCGCCGGTGCGCCGGGCGACCTCGGAGAGGCGTTCGGGGTCGCGCCCGTTGAGCAGCAGCCGCCATCCGCCGTCGGCGGCGAGCCGTTCGGCGACGGCGGCGCCGATGCCCGAGG
>NZ_LIQY01000479.1 GCF_001418495.1 Streptomyces pathocidini
GGGACTCCGTCCCCAGCCCCGACTCCTGCCGGAACCGGTCATCGCCGGTGGGACCGGACCCCAGATCTCTCCACCACGACGGCGAGCAGCCGGCGCAGCGCAGACGGCGGGGCCAAGTCGGCCGCCGAGGCCATGGACACGGCGGCCCGGCGACCGGTCGTCGTGTACCCGACCGGCAGCGGGGTCCAGGGACGAAGTCCCCGAATTTTCCCGCCGCGACAGCAGGCAACCAGCGCGGCGGAGCCCGGCGGGGCCAGACCGGCCCGCACACACCGGTCAACCGGGTCCAGGGACGAAGTCCCCGAATTCCCGCCGCGGACGGCGGACACCCACCACAACGGAGCCCGGCGGTGGCAGACCGCCCCACGCCCACCCCTCAACCGGGGTCTGGGGACGGAGTCCCCAGGATCTCTCCGCCGCGACGGCGGGCAGCCGTCGCGGCGAAGACCGGCGGTGCCGCGCCCGCCGCGACCACCGACACCGGTGACACCAACGGCCTTCGCGTATGAGGATGGGGCCATGTCCGACACCAACATCAGCCCGCTGCCCCGGCAGGTCGCCGACGGCTACGTGGACGCACTCATCGGTCTCGACCCGATCCTCGGCACGTTCCTGGGCGTGCGCGAGAGTTCGGGCCTGCTTCCGGACCTCTCCCCCGCCGGGCAGGACGCGCTCGCCGACCTGGCCCGTACGACGCTCGAGGCGCTGGCGGCGGCCGAGTCCAGGCCCGGCGCCGACAGCGACGCCGAGCGGCGCTGCGCCCGGCTGCTGCGGGAGCGGCTGACCGCCGAACTCGCCGTGCACGACGCGCACGAGGGCCTGCGCGCCGTCAGCAACATCCACTCCCCCGCGCACTCGATCCGCGAGGTCTTCACCCTGACTCCGACCGAGACTGCGGAGGACTGGGCGGCGGTCGCCGAGCGGCTGCGCGCCGTACCGGCGGCGCTGGACGGCTATCGCGCCTCGCTCGCCGCGGGCCTGGACCGCGGGCTGCCCGCCGGGCCGCGCCAAGTTGCCACATTCATCGACCAGTTGGACGACTGGGTCGGCAAGGACCGCAGCTGGTTCGCCGAGTTCACCGCGGCGGGGCCGCAGGAGCTGCGCACCGAGCTGGACATGGCGGCGGCCCTCGCGACCGGCGCGTTCGCCGATCTGCGCGACTGGCTGCGCGCCACGTACGCCCCGGCCGTGGCAGGCGCGCCGGACACCGTGGGCCGCGAGCGGTACGCCCGCTGGTCGCGCTACTGGAACGGCACCGATCTGGACCTGGACGAGGCCTACGCGTACGGCTGGTCGGAGTACCACCGCCTGCTGGCCGAGATGCGCACCGAGGCGGAGAAGATCCTCCCGGGCGCGAAGAGCCCGTGGGAGGCGCTGGCCCACCTCGACGTGCATGGCCGGCACATCGAGGGCGTGGAGGAGGTGCGGGTCTGGCTCCAGGGCCTGATGGACGAGGCGATCGAGGCCCTGGACGGCACCCACTTCGAACTCGCCGACCGCGTCAAGCTCGTCGAGTCGCGGATCGCCCCGCCGGGCGGCGCGGCGGCCCCGTACTACACCCAGCCGTCGGTGGACTTCTCCCGGCCCGGGATCACCTGGCTGCCCACCATGGGCGAGACCCGCTTCCCGGTCTACGACCTGGTGTCCACCTGGTACCACGAGGGCGTACCGGGCCATCACCTCCAGCTCGCGCAGTGGGCGCACGTCGCGGACCGGCTCTCCCGCTACCAGGCGACGGTCGGCATGGTCAGCGCGAACGCCGAAGGCTGGGCGCTCTACGCGGAGCGGCTGATGGACGAACTCGGCTTCCTCACCGACCCGGAGCGGCGCCTGGGCTACCTCGACGCGCAGATGATGCGCTCGACCCGGATCATCGTCGACATCGGCATGCACCTGGGGCTGGAGATCCCGGCCGACTCGCCGTACCACCCCGGCGAGCGGTGGACTCCCGAGCTGGCGCGGGAGTTCTTCGGCATGCACAGCGGCCGCCCGGCGGACTTCGTCGACAGCGAGCTGATCCGCTACCTCGGCATGCCGGGCCAGGCCATCGGCTACAAGCTCGGCGAGCGCGCCTGGCTCAAGGGCCGCGAAACCGCCCGCGCGGCCCACGCGTCCCGCGGTGAGGCCTTCGACGCGAAGCAGTGGCACATGGCGGCCCTGTCCCTGGGCTCCCTGGGCCTGGACAATCTGGTGGACGAGCTGTCCAAGCTCTGAACTCGCGGTTGTGCGGAGGCGGGTCCGGCTCCTGGTCTCACCCGGAGCCGGACCCGCCTCCCCTCGAGGCCTGGGTCAGCGGGTTGCCGCCGTGTGGTTTCGGGGTTGGGTCCGCTCATCCGCCGGCCTCCAGCGCCTGGTGGCGTACGGCCGAGCCCGTACGGTGCTTGGTCACCTCCAGTTGGGCCGGGATGCGCTGGCGCAGGTCGGCCACGTGGCTCACGATGCCGACCGTGCGGTCGCGCTCGCGGAGTGAGTCCAGGACGTCGAGGACCTCGTCCAGGGTCTGCTCGTCGAGGCTGCCGAAGCCCTCGTCGATGAAGAGGGTGTCCAGGCGGGTCCCGCCCGCCTCCTCGGTGACCACATCGGCGAGGCCCAGCGCCAGGGCGAGAGAGGCGAAGAAGGTCTCACCGCCGGAGAGGCTGGCGGTGTCGCGTTCGCTGCCGGTCCAGGCGTCGATGACGTGCAGGCCGAGCCCGGAGCGGCCGCGGCCGCCCTTCGCGTCGGAGTGGACAAGGGTGTAGCGCCCGGCGGACATGCGGTGCAGGCGGGTGCTGGCCGCCGCCGCGACCTGCTCCAGGCGGGCCGCCAGCACGTAGGACTCCAGGCGCATGCGGCGCTCGTTCTCCGCCGAGGTGCCCGCGGCGAGGCCGGCGAGCCGGGCCACGCGGTCGTACTGCTCGCGCAGCGGGGCCAGTTCGCGGGCATCGGCGGTGGCCCGGGCGGAGAGCCGGTCGAGCTCGGCGCAGCGGGTACGGGCCTCCGCTTCGGCGGCCGAGGCCTCGCGCAGGCGCCGGGTCGCGGACTCGACGGCGGCCTGCGCCGCGGCGGTCCCGGCCGGTGGGCGGTTCGCCGCCTCGACGATGCGGGGGTTCACCAACTCGGCCGCCGCGGCGGCCGTTTCGGCCTGCCACTGGTCGAGGCGGCGCTGCAGCTCGCGCCGCAGCGGCTCGGCGAGGACCGCGTCGGCGGCCTCCTGCGGCGTGTCGAACCTGGCGCGGTAGGCGGCGTCGGCGAGTCGCGCGTCGGCCTCCTTCAGCCGCTGGGCCGCCGACTCGGCGGCGCGCACTGCGTCCGCCGCCTCGGCGAGGGCTCCGGCGCGCCGCTCCAGCAGTGCGGCCCGCGCGGCGACGCTCCCGGCGCCGCCGCGCGCCTGCGCCACCTCGCGCTCCAGCGCGGCCTGTTCGCGATCGAGGGCTTCCCTCGCGCTGGTACGGGCGACGGCGCGCCGTTCGGCTGCCTGCCGCTGGGAGTGGCGCCGCTCGTACTCCTCTTCGGCGCGGGCCAGGGCCTCGGTGGCCGGTTGCAGGTCCGCGGCGGCCCGCCTGGCCTCCCGGTGGGACCGCTCCACGGCGTCGGCCTGGGCGGCGAGTTCGGCGGTGGTCTCCTCCCCTGCCGCCGCCGCTGCCCCGGCCAGGCTCTCGCGCAGAGTCTGCGCGGCGCGCTCCGCCTCGGCGCGGGCGCGCTCCGCGCGTTCGTGGTCCTGCCGGGCCGCCTCCTCGGCCGCGCGGTCCACGTGCCCGGCCTGTTCCCTTGCGGGGAGCGGGTGTTCGGTGGCGCCACACACCGCGCAGGGGTGGCCTTCCCGCAGCCCGGCCGCCAGTTCGGCGGCGATGCCGCGCAGTCGCCGCTCCTTGAGGTCGAGCCGGTGCTCGTGCGCCGCCGTGGCGCGCTCGCGGGCGCGCAGCAGGCGGGC
>NZ_LIQY01000048.1 GCF_001418495.1 Streptomyces pathocidini
TCTCCGTGCCCGCGATCCGCCTCAGGGCAAGCCCCGCCCACCCTTTACGGTCGGCTGCCTTCGCGACCGTACGACCCCCACGGGATGGCGAACACGCCGACGCATGCCGCGCGAACGGCGTCGCCATAATTGGCATCCATAAGTCCGATTAGCTAGCCTCTGCGTCATGAGGCTCACCAAGAGCACCGACATCGCGTTGCGTATCGCCATGCGCCTCGCGGTGCGGGGTGACGAGGCGAACCCGACGACCCGGGAGGTCGCCGAGGCGGTCGCCGTCCCGTACACCCACGCAGCCAAGGTGGTCAGCAGGCTGCAGCACCTCGGCGTCGTCGAGGCCCGGCGCGGTCGTGGCGGCGGGCTCGCGCTCACTACGGCCGGCCTGACGGGCTCGCTGGGCCATCTGGTCCGGCAGCTGGAGGGAGCGGGTGATGTCGTCGGCTGCGAGGACGATCCGCCCTGCCCGCTGCGTGCCGCCTGCCGACTGCGCGGCGCCCTCCGCGCGGCCCAGGAGGCGTTCTTCGCCGCACTGGACCCGCTGACCATCGAGGACTTGGTGGCGCCGCCGACCGGCCCGGTCCTGCTCGGCCTCACGGCGCGCTCGGCGAGCTGAATTCCGCACCTCCGCCGCGTGGCCCCCGCACCCCGTTAAACACGAATATCAAATACCAGTTAAATCTCGAGGAGTCGTCGATGCTGTCACCCGCCGCCGCCCGCACCATCCGCGAGACTCTGCCCGCCGTGGGCGCCGCGATCGAGGACATCACCCCGCTCTTCTACAAGAAGCTGTTCACCGCCCACCCCGAGCTGCTGCGCGACCTGTTCAACCGCGGCAACCAGGCCAACGGCACCCAGAGCCAGGCACTGGCGGGCTCGATAGCCGCCTTCGCCACGGCCCTCCTGGAACACCCCGGCACCCGCCCCGATGCGATGCTCGCCCGCATCGCCCACAAGCACGCCTCGCTCGGCATAGCCCCCGACCAGTACGAGATCGTGCACCGCCACCTCTTCGCCGCCATCGCGGAAGTCCTGGGGGAGGCCGTCACCGCCGAGGTGGCGGAGGCGTGGGACGAGGTGTACTGGCTGATGGCCAACGCCCTGATAGCCCTGGAGCGGCGGTTGTACGCGGAGGCGGGCGCGGACGGCGGTGCCACCTGGCGCCCGTACCGCGTCGTGGCCCGCCACCAGGAGACGGCCGATGTCGTCACCTTCCTCGCGGCTCCGGCCGACGGCGCCCCGGTGCCGGCCGCGAAGCCCGGCCAGTACGTCTCGGTACGGGTCCAACTCCCGGACGGGGCAGGCCAGATCCGCCAGTACAGCCTGTCGGGCCAACCGGACGGCGCCCTCCAGTTCTCGGTGAAGAGGACCGTCGGCACACCGTCGGGCGAGGTCTCCAACCACCTCCACGGCCACGTCACGGCAGGCAGCCAGCTGGAGTTGAGTGCCCCCTTCGGCGACGTGACGCTGGCCGAGGGCGAGGGCCCGGTGCTGCTGGCCTCGGCGGGCATCGGCTGCACACCCATGATCGGCATGCTGGCCCACCTCGCGGCCACCGGTTCCACCCGCGAGGTCATAGCCGTCCACGGCGACCGCGATCAGCTGAGCCACGCCTTCCGCGCCGACCTCGACCAACTGGTCCGCAAACTCCCGCGCGCGAGGTCCCACGTCTGGTACGAGCGCCCGGCGGGGGAGTGGCCCGCCGGGCGCACGGGCCTGGTGGACGTGACCGACCTGGCGGTCCCGCCCGGAACCACGGCGTACCTCTGCGGCCCCCTCCCGTTCCTGCGCACGGTCCGCACCCAGCTCCTGACCGCCGGAGTGCGCCCGGCCGCCATCCACTACGAGGTCTTCGGCCCGGACCTGTGGCTGGGCCACACCGCGTAAAGCAGGTGTGGCCTGCTCCTCCCGGGGAAGCGCCGGGAGGAGCAGGCCACACGCAGGGCAGGGAAGGTCAGCTGCTCTGCTCGCCGCGCTCGAACTCGGCCACGCCCTGGCGGACCAGCTTCATGGTGTCGATCCCGGCCGGTGCGCCCGCGTACACCGCGCACTGCAGGGCGACTTCGGCGAGTTCCTGCGGAGTGACGCCGTTGCGCAGTGCCCCGCCGATGTGCAGTTTCAGCTCGGCGGGGCGGTTGAGCCCGGTGAGCAGGGCCACGAGCAGCAGGCTGCGGGTGCGGCGGTCGAGCCCTTCGCGGTCCCAGACGAAGCCCCAGGAGTACTCGGTGATGAGGTCGAGCAGGGGCTCGGCCTCGGGCCAGTCCCGGAGCATGGTGTTGACGTAGGTGTCACCGAGCACGTCGCGGCGGATCTTGTCGCCGGTCTGGTGGCGGAGGGACTTGGACATGGAGACCTTTCGCTCGGATTCTGCGGGCACGCTGGTTGTTGACGCTCGCTCAGACGGGCTGAGGAGCCGGGGCCTCGTGGCCGCCGGGCCCGGTACGCGGGTCGGGCCCGGCGCCGTCGGGCCGGTCGCCGTCGAGCCCCAGCAGCGCGCGGGCTATCGCGTCGGCGTCGCCGAGGATCACGGAGTCGACACCGGGGCGGATGCCCGCGGCGGTGGCCCAGTGGACCCCCTCGGTGGGGACGCCGAACGCGTGGAGTCCGGAGTGCGCGCTGCCGGCCCGGGAGAAGACCCGGTACGGGGCGGGGGTCACGTCGAGGGCACCGGTGTGGTGCTCGATGTCGGCCTGGGCGAGGGCATGGGGCCGGGCCGTGCCCTCGTCGATGAGGCGCCTGATCAGCGGGTCGTCGGCCCCGGCGATCCCGGCAGCGGGCAACCGGGCCTCGATGAGGACGCGCCCTTCGCGCCGGCTCCCCGGCAGCAGGGGAGAGCAGGCCGTGAACCGCCCCGACTCGTCGGCACTCACCTGGAAGTCGGGCCCGAGGACCTCCAGGACCCCGGCCTCGATGAGCGCGATCATCTCCTCGATGCGGCTGGCCGGAGGGCCGATGGAGACGAAGCCGTTGAGCGGGGTGTAGAAGCGGGAGACATGGTCGCGGTAGGAATCGGCGCAGACCCGGCCGTGGTCGATGACCTGCCGTACCTCGTTGCGCAGATCGCGCATGGCGTCGAGCGCGGCCTTGACGGGGTTGCCGAGGTTTCCGTCGCGGCTGTTGGCCACGTCTTCGCGGAGGTAGCCCAGCAGCCAGGCGGTGAAAGCGGCGTGGTCCTCGAGTCGGACGGCCCGCCAGGGGTGGCTGATCCGGTCCCAGCACCAGCGCTGCTCGGCCGGGATGGCGTACCGGTCGAGCAGTTCGCCCAGGTCCCGCTCGACGGGCCAGGAGACGAGCTTCTCCGCGAAGGCGCCGATCCGCCGGTCGCCGTACTGGCGCAGCAGGGTGGTGTAGTAGACGAACTCGACCTCGCGGGTCACGATCGGCCAGACGTCCCGCAGGAAGTCCAGCCCGCCGCTGCCGTCGGCCCTCCGCTGGAGTTCCGCGATGACCTCGGCGGTGAGATAGGTCGGCTCGTAGCGCCCGCTGACGCCCTTCTGGTTGGCACCGCGGGCGTGGTACGGGATGCCGCGCCGGGAGCCCGCGTACAGCTTCGGCTCCTGCCCCGACGGGCGGTAGACCAGCCGGCCGTCCTGGCGCTCGTACCGGCCGCCGCGCCCATGGGTGAGCAGACTCAGGTAGTCGAAGAAGTTCAGCCCGAGCCCGCGCAGGATGACACCGCTGCCGGGCTCGATGCCGGTGAAGACGTCGACATCGGCGGGGTTGGCCGGGGGGATGTAGCGCAGGCGGTGCTGGGCGGCGAAGCCCAGCAGCTGCTGCTCCTCGGGCTCCAGCGCCCCCGGCAGGTGGCCGAGGGCCAGTACGGTCCGGTCCGCCACGATGGGCTCGGGGGTGCTGATGAGGTGGATCTGGAAGCGGCCGCCCGCGAGCGGGGTGACGCCGGTGACCCGCGAGACGTGCAGGCGCACGGTCACTTCGCGCGGGGCGGCGGCCAGCGCCCGTTTGAAGACCCATTGGAGGTAGTGCCCGTACAGGGCCCGGCTGGGATAGTCGTCCGGGCCCAGGACCCGTGCCTGGTTGGCGAGTTCGGTCCCCAGCTGCGCGTCGAGCGAGGCGTACGGCAGCTCGCGCAGCCACTCGTACAGGCTCGGCCCCGGCACGATCGGCCCGACGCAGTTGACGCTGGGGTCGGTGTACATCGTGACCTGGGAGGCCACCGTGTTCATCAACAGATGGCGCGACTGCGTAGGCCGCCACACGTTCCCCGAACCCGGCGCGTGGGAGTCGATGGCGTGGACGAGGACCGTGTGGCCGGGGTTGGCTCTGGCGTTCTCCATGACGCGCTCGAGGACCGACAGGCCGCGGGGGCCGAGTCCGATGATGGCAAGAGTCGTATCGGGCATGCCGCTTTTCTCCAGTGTTTCGACAGGGTGTTTCGGCGGTTGCCGCGGTGGCGGCCGCTGAGGTGTCGGAAGAGGTCAGGGGCGGGCAGGGCCTGGGGTTCTGTGCCGGGCCAGTGGCACCGCACACAGGGCGGCGGCCAGCAGCACGGCGCCGCTGAGGGTGAGAGCGGACCGGTATCCGTGCGCCAGGACGGGCCGGGCGAGCAGCGGGCCCAGGACCTGCCCGAGGCTGTAGGCGGCGGTCAGCGTGGCGACGGTCCGTGCGCCGCCGAGCCGGGAGCCGGTGGTGAGGGCGAGTTGGGTGACGGCCATGAAGGTCCCGCCGAACCCGACGGCCGCGGCGAGGGCGGCGACAGGCCCTGGGGCGAAGGCGGGCAGGGCAATGGTGACGGCCTGGACGATCAGGGCGAGGGCGAGGAGCACGGTGGGGGACATCCGCCGGCCGAGCAGCGCCCACAGGGTGCAGGAGGGGAGGGCGGCGAGCCCTGCGATGGTCCAGGTCACGTTGGCCGGCCAGGAGGGCGCGGCGCTGGTGGAGACGGTGCTGGTGGAGACGGCGGCCACGAGGAAGGTCGCGGCGATGATGTAGCCGACGCCTTCGAGGAAGTAACTGGCGGTCAGCCACCTGAGCAGCCCACGCGACCTGGCGGGCGGGCTCGCTGTCCGCCGCCCGCTCTCCCCGCCGACCCCGGGGTCGCCGACCTCGGGATCATCGCCGACGGATTCATGGGTTCTGGCCGTCACAGGGGAGCGGCCGGCAACGGGCACGCGGTCGATGACGAGCGCCAGCCCCCCGCATACGGCAGCGGCGGCCCACCAGGCATCCCGCCAGGTGCCGACCTGGCTGACCAGCAGGACGGCCGGACCGGTGAGGGCGATCCCGGCCCCCACCCCGCCGAACACCCAGCAGACCAGGTGCGGATGGCGGCGCAACTGGGACTGGGCGTCGCACGCGGTGGCAACGAACACCAGAGCACTGGCGACCCCGGCTGAAAACCGCAGAACAACCCAGAGAGCAAAGGAAGTTGAGACAGGCATGAGGCCAAGGGCCGCGATGAGAACCGCGAGTGAAATCCGCAGGGAAAGCCGGGAACGTATGAGCCGGGGAAAGAACCCGGCCAGCAGAGCCCCCGCCAGATATCCCACGTAATTCGCACTGGCAATAACCGTACTGCCGGAGGGAGTTAGGGCAACCTGCCGCTCCATCAGGGGCAGAATCGGAGTGAAGACGAACCGCCCGACACCGATCGCCGCAGCCATGGACAGGCAGCCGCGCAACACGACGCCACGAGCGTGCGCCCGAGATAACTCCAGCTCCTGACCCGCCTCGCGTACGAGCATTCCTGTCCCCCCAGGGCGTGCGGCAACAGTCCCGCGGGCAAGGAATGTCCGCGTCGGCGCTCAGTGAAGCACGCATTCGAGCCACTGAGAAATGCCGTCGACGGGACACTTATGCTGTGTGGATATGGACGTCGAACTCAGACACCTACGTGCCTTCTTGGCGGTTGCCCGCAACCTCTCGTTCACTCAGGCGGCCAGGGAGCTTTCGGTAAGCCAGCCCTGCCTCACCCGCTCGATTCAGCGCCTGGAATCCTCCCTCGGATCCCGCCTGTTGGACCGCACTTCGCGCATCGTCTCCCTCACCCCTACTGGCCAGTACCTCCTTGATCACACGCAAAGACTGCTCGCGATGCTGGATTCCACCCTGAACGCCGTCCGCAACAGCGGAACGCTCCGCCTCGGCTTCTCCTGGCTGCTCCCGGACCCCTGGGCGCAACAGGCCATCGCGGATTTCGAGTCCTCAACGAGCTGCCAGGTGGAGCTGTTGCGTCGTGACACCCCAACCGCGGGAATCGAGTTGGGGGAGGTCGACGTGGCGGTGGTACGCAGAATTCCCATGACGAAAGACGTCGTGGTCATCCCCCTCTTCGAGGAACCACGAGTGGCGGCAGTGTCGATCACGTCTCCCTTGGCGAGACGAAGGTCG
Source organism: Streptomyces pathocidini (assembly GCF_001418495.1). Classification (GTDB taxonomy): domain Bacteria; phylum Actinomycetota; class Actinomycetes; order Streptomycetales; family Streptomycetaceae; genus Streptomyces; species Streptomyces pathocidini. The sequence goes on from NZ_LIQY01000048.1 coordinate 6,343, forward strand.
CTCAACTGGCGTGAATTCAAGGACTGGCCGCTGGTGGTGAACACGGTCAGTGGCTCGACCAGGCCTGATGACTGGGAGGAAGGAGGCGCTCCCGAGCAGGTCGTCACGTGCGGGAACTACGACGAGTGGCTGGAACTCGTAGCCGCCAACCGAGGCGTGGGAGTGGCCCCGTCCAGTACATCCCGGAGATCCCACCACTCTGGAGTCCGTTTTCTCTCCATCAAGTCCGCGCCACCGATCTGCGTGTACTTAGTGCACTCTCCGAATGCCCAACACCCTTTGCTGGGAGCATTTTTGGAGTCGGCCATGGTGAATACCCGGCAGGGTATGGAATGACCTTCTCGGAATTGAGGCGGCGACCGGCGGTCGATCAACTGACATCGACCGCACCGCCCTCGCCTCCCGGGCGGCCGCCCGGG
>NZ_LIQY01000480.1 GCF_001418495.1 Streptomyces pathocidini
GGTCCGACGGGGGCGGTGGGGACGACCGGAGTGGCAGAGGCACCGGAGTCGGGCGAGCGAATACCCGGCTGGCTGGAGCGGCCCGAACTGGCCACCGCCTGCCGGGTGTCGATGGGCCTGGGCATGTTCGCCATGCTGTTGTCCGGCTGACAGGCACCGCTGTTGCGGGCGGTTTGGGGCGGGTTCGTTCCGAGGCCGCGTCCGTGGTCTGCGTCACTTTCCGCGTCGAGTCCATACCCGGGAGTAGCACCTCACTCATAGGCTGGCGGCATGATGCTCCCGGTTGCGCTGCTGCTGCTCGGCGGGCTGGCCGCGGCCCTCGGCCCGCGCCTGCTGGCGCGCGCCGCCTGGGTGGACCGCGAGCCGGTGCTGGCGCTGTGGGTGTGGCAGTGCGTGGTGGCCGCGGTGCTGCTGTGCTGCGCGCTGGCGATGTCGCTGACCGCCGCGGCGGCCTGGGGTGCCGTTCGGGGACATGTCTTCGCGCCCGCGCCCCGCGGCGTCATCGACGCGTACGCCCTCCACGCCTACGGCCCGTGGGCCGGGGCTGTCGCCGTGGTGCTCGCGTGCGGTGGCGCTTGGACCGCGGCGATGCTGACCCGCGAGGTGGGCTCGGCGCGGGTGAGGCGGCTGCGGCGCCGCGCCGAACTGCGCGCACGGGCGCCCCGGTTGCCCGGCGAGACGGCCGGCGACCGGCTCGTGGTGCTGGAGGGCGAGCGCCCGGAGGCGTGGTGGCTGCCGGGCACGTCGCCTCGGCTGGTGGTCACCACGGCCGCGCTGCGGCGGCTCGACCGCCGCCAGCTGGATGCCGTACTGGCCCACGAGCAGGGCCACGCCCGGGCTCGCCACGACTGGCTGCTGCACTGCTCGTCGGCGCTGGCGCGGGGGTTCCCGCAGGTGCCGGTGTTCGCGGCGTTCCGGGACGAGATGCACCGGCTGGTGGAGCTGGCCGCGGACGATGTCGCCTCGCGCCGCTTCGGCCGACTGGCGCTCGCGCTCGCGCTGGTCGAACTCAACGAGGGGCGCGGGGTGTTCGGGCCCTGCCCGACCGCGCAGGCCGCTGTGGAACGGCGGGTGGATCGGCTGCTGGCGGCCGAGCCTCGGCTCACCCCGGCCCGGCGCCTACGGCTGACGGCCGCCGCGGCGTTCGTTCCGGTGGTGCCACTGCTGGTGACCTTCGGGCCCGCGCTGTCCGTGCTGCGGTAGCTGGGCCACTCACCATGCCGGGCAAAGCCGACCACATCGTGCCGGGCAAAAGCTGACGAGGGAGATATGTCGGTTCGGGTGAAGTTCGGCGCCATCCGTGAGGATCGCCTCATGGATCCGCCACCCCCGTCCCGCTCCCCCGCCCTCTGCCTGTCGGCGGCCGCCGTCTGCGGCCTTCTGTTCGGTGTCGTCCTCGGGCTCGTGGCGGCCGAGTGGTCCCCGCTGCTGTCCTGGGACCGTACGGTCGCGGACGATCTGCACGGCTCGGCGAGAACCCGTCCCGGCTGGGTCACGGCCAACCGGATCCTCACCGACTGGGTGTGGGACCCCTGGACCCTGCGCGCACTGCTGGTCCTGGCCGCGCTCTGGTTGCTCTGGCGCGGCGACCGGTTCACGGCTGCCTGGATCCTGCTGGCGGCCGTCTCCGGGAGCCTGCTGCAGCAGGCCCTGAAGTGGGCGGTGGACCGGCCGCGTCCTCAGTGGGAGAATCCGGTGGACACCGCCCCGTACATGGCCTTCCCCTCCGGCCACGCGATGACCGCCGCCCTGGTCTGCCCTCTTCTGGTCTGGCTGCTGGCCGGGCGGGACAGGGGAAGCGCCACGCGCGGGCGGCGCCTCGCCACGGCCGCGGCAGCCGCCGCGGCGGCGGTCTCGATCCTCGGCGTCGGCTTCACCCGGGTCTACCTGGGCGTCCACTGGTTCTCGGACGTCCTGGGCGGCTGGCTCCTCGGCGGGGCCCTGGCGGCCCTGACAGCGGCGGTCTGCACACTGCGCAGAACCGCGCCCTGAACAGGAAAAACCGCCGTCTCGGGCGATCCCCCGCGTCGCCCGAGACGGCGGCAGCTTCATCAGGCAGGTTCCGTTGGCCGGAACCGGGCGTCCGAAGGCTCTCAGAGTATATTGGCTTCGAGCCAGTCAACGCAGGAGCCAAGGATGTCCCCGCGTAGCCCATCGGTCAATGAGGAATTGCGCCGACGTTCGCGCGAGCGGCTGTTGAGCGCGACGATCGAGCTGGTCGACGAGCGGGGTTACGAAGCGGCAACGCTTGCGGATATCGCCGATCGGGCGGGCTCGGCGCGCGGTCTGGTCTCGTACTACTTCCCGGGAAAGCGGCAGCTGTTGCAGTCGGCCGTGCACCGGCACATGCATCTGACGCTCGCCGCGGCGGTGGAGCGCGAGCCGCGCACCGAGGACGGGCGGGAGCTGCTGGCACGGGCGATCGACGCGGTGCTGGGCATCGCCCGCGACCGGCCGACGCTGATGCGCACGCACATGGCCGGAATCCTCACCGGGGAGGGCTTCATCCCGTGCCCGGAGCAGCAGCGGCTGGCCGAACTGCTGCGGGAGGCGATGGTGCGCTACGGCGCGCCCGACCCGAACGCCGACTACCTCATGTTGCGGGCGCTGTTGATGGGTGCCGTGGTGGCGATTCTGCTGCCGGGCGCGCCGATGCCGCTGGAGCGGCTGCGCGCCGAGCTGTTCCAGCGCTACGGCCTGGACTGGGAGCTCGGCGTTCCGCCGGGCGGGGAGCCGCCCGACGGAACGCCGCTGTCACGCGCGGCGCACCCTCTCACGCCGCAAACCCTCGGACCTCAGGGGTAGTTCAGAGGTAGTCGGGCTGGGTCTGCACGTTGAGCTCGGACAGCCGGACCCGCTTGGCCTCGTCGGTCCGCCGGTCATCGATCTTCAGGACGTCGAAGCCCTTGGCGATGTCGTTGGAGTAGATGTAGCCGTTGTAGTAGTACGCGGACCAGGCGCCGCCGCCGACGAGGGTGTCGGCCGAGATCGGGCCGCGCTCGAAGAAGCCGATCTCCTTGGGCTTGCTGGAGTCGGTGAAGTCCCAGATGGAGACGCCGCCCTGGTACCACGCCTGCACCATGATGTCGCGGCCCCTGACCGGGATCAGCGAGCCGTTGTGCGCGACGCAGTTCTCGGTGTCGGCCTGGTGCCGCGGGATCTTGTAGTAGCTGCGGAAGACCAGCTTGCGGTGGTCGCCCTTGCCGACGAGGTCGTAGATGCCGTTGGCCCCGCGGTTCTGGCCGATCGCCTCGTTGCAGGTCGCGGCGCCGCCACCGCCGAGCTCGTCGGTGAACACCACCTTGGTGCCGCGCTCGTTGAAGGTCGCGGAGTGCCAGAAGGCGAAGTTGACGTTGTCCTGCACCCGGTCGATGACCTTGGGTTCCGCGGGCTTGGAGATGTCCAGCAGAATGCCGTCACCCATGCACGCGCCCGCGGCCAGCTTCAGCTTCGGGTACGCGGTGATGTCGTGGCAGCCGGTGGTCTTGGAGACGCCCGGGTTGGTGGGCGCACCCGGGTTGCCTCCACCGTCGGTGCCCTCGCCCGGGAACAGCACCGGGAAGTCGACGATCGCGGCCTTCTCCGGCGCGGACCGCGGCACCTTGATGACGGAGACCCCGTCGTGCGGCGGCTGGCAGTCGGGGAAGGTCGCGCTCGGCGAGTACGAGGAGACGTAGATGTAGACATCGCGGCGGTCCGGCACCAGCGTGTGGGTGTGCGAGCCGCAGGCGGTCTCGACGGCGGCGACGTACTTCGGGTTCTGCTTGTCGCTGATGTCGAAGACCTTCATGCCCTCCCACGAGGACTTCTCGGTCGCGGGCTGCGTGGTGCTGTTGCAGGAGTCGTCGCTGCGCGAGGAGTCGGTGGAGAGGAAGAGCAGGTCACCGGAGACGGTGATGTCGTTCTGGGATCCGGGGCAGAGGACCTGGCTGACGGTCTTCGGGGCCTTCGGGTTGCTGATGTCGAAGATCCGGAAGCCGTCGTAGTTGCCGGCGAAGGCGTACTTGCCCTGGAAGGCGAGATCCGAATTCGTCCCCGGCAGCGCGTCCTTGGGGACGTTGGCCAGGTGGCTGACGTTCTTGCTGTGGACGATCTCGTCCACGCCGGGTATCTCGCCGCTCTCGATGGCGGCCTCGGTGTCGGCGGCCTCGCTCTTGCTGACCCGCTCCTGGACGGGCTTGCCGCCCGGGTCGGGTGTCGCGGCGGCCGGGCCGGCCGCCAGGAACGAGGCGATCAGACCGATCGCGGCCGCTGCCACGCCGAGGCGTCTGTGCCGCACACGGGGTTGGTGCAACGTCACTGCGTCCTCCCTTGTATCCGTTCGGAGTTGAACGGTTCTTGGACCCGGGCAGTATCACCCCCCTCATGCACACAACAACAGATGGCAATGAACACGTAATAAAAGTTTTTGATCAATCGGCGGCAGGAGCGTGCTAGGACAGTCCCTGTCGGGTCCAAGTCCCCCGGGAGGCCGCTGTGTTCCACCGCCGCACGCCAACGCTCCGTACGAGACCGCTCCGTACGAGACCGCTCGGTACGCGATCGCACGTCCGCGCCCTGACCGCCGCCGCCGCGACCGCCGCGGCCGTACTGGCCCTGGGCGGCTGCCAGTCGGGAACCCCCGACGCGGCGGCGAAGGCCGATAGCGGCCCGTCGGTGGTGGCGCCGGGCAAGCCGGGCGAGGCGGCGGAGACGCTGTCGGCCGAGGAGGCCAAGAAGGCCCTCGGCGACGACTCCCCCAACTCCGCGGACTTCGCCTACGCCCAGCGGATGATCGAGCACCACCGGCAGGCCCTGGAGATGACCGGCCTCGCGAAGGACCGCGCCGATTCGGGCCCGGTGAAGCGGCTGGCCGAGCGCATCGGCGCGGCCCAGGGGCCCGAGATCGGGGCCATGGAGGGCTGGCTGAAGAAGAACGGGGGCGCCGGGAAGCACACGGACCACGACCACGCGGCGATGCCCGGCATGGCGACGAAGGCGCAGCTGGCCGAGTTGCGGGCGGCGCGCGGCGACGCGTTCGACGCGCTGTTCCTGAAGCTCATGATCACCCACCACCAGGGGGCGGTCGCCATGGCCACGGAGGTGCTCTCGGAGGGCAACAACGTCCTGGTCGAGGAGATGGCCAACGACGTCGTGGCCCAGCAGACGAGCGAGATCAACCGCATGCGGGGCATGTCCTAAAGGGCGTCGCCCGCCCAGGCGGCGCCCACCCGGACGGCGCCCCCGGACGCCCCTGGACACGGCCGCGCGGAACCTCCCGGTGCGGCCGGCCCGGTGCGATGCTGGAGGCACCCCTTGCGGGACACCCTCGCGGGAAGGAGCCGCCGTGCTTCGCGTCGCCGTCGTCGGTTCGGGGCCGAGCGGGGTCTACACCGCCCAGTCCCTCGTCGAGCAGCAGTCCGTCCCGGACGTACGAGTGCAGGTTCTCGACCGGCTGCCGTGCCCGTACGGGCTGGTGCGGTACGGCGTCGCGCCCGACCACGAGAAGATCAAGTCGCTGCAGAACACCCTCCGTACGGTCCTGGAGCACCCGCGGGTCGAGTTCCTCGGCAACGTGCGCGTGGGCGAGGGCGGGCTGACCCCCGAGCGGATGCTGGAGCTGTACCACGCGGTCGTCTACTGCGTGGGCGCGGCGACCGACCGGCGGCTCGGGGTGCCCGGCGAGTCGCTGGCGGGCAGCTACTCGGCCACCGAGTTCGTCTCCTGGTACAGCGCCCACCCGGACGCCGACGCGGCGGCCTTCCCCCTGGACGCGCGGTCGGCCGTCGTCATCGGGGTAGGCAACGTGGCCGTCGACGTGGCGCGGATCCTGGCGCGGGGAGCGGACGAGCTGGCGCCGACGGACATGCCGCAGGGCGCGCTGGGCGCCCTCGCGGACAGCCGGGTCGAAGAGGTGCACATGGTGGGACGGCGCGGCCCCGCGCAGGCGAAGTTCACCACCAAGGAGCTGCGGGAACTGGGCGCCCTGCCGGGGGCCGAGGTGGCCGTGCACCCCGACGAGCTCACGCTGGACCCGGCCTTCGCCGATCCGTCGGGGCTCCCGGCGGTGAACCGCCGCAACGTGGAGGTGCTCCGCGGCTGGGCGCAGGCCCCGCCCCGCGGCCTGGCGCGCCGCGTCCACCTGCGGTTCTTCCTGCAGCCCGTGGCCCTGCTGGCGGGCCCGGAGGGTGACCGGGTGGCGGCGGTGCGGTTCGAGCGGACGGCGCCGGACGGGCAGGGCGCAGTGGTGGGGACCGGCCGGTTCGAGGAGATCGGCGCCCAGTTGGTGCTGCGGTCCGTCGGCTACCGGGGCACCCCGCTGCCGGGGCTGCCGTTCGACGAGGAGCGCGGGACGGTGCCCAACGCGGCGGGCCGCGTGCTGCGGGACGGCTCGCCCGCGCCCGGCGAGTACGTGGCCGGGTGGATCAAGCGCGGGCCGACCGGAGTGATCGGGACCAACCGCCCCTGCGCCAAGGAGACCGCGACGGCACTGCTCGCGGACGCGCCCTCGCTGCTGGAGCGGCGGATTCCGGACGATCCGCTGGAGGCGCTGCGCCGGCTGGGCCAGGAGCCGGTGGCGTGGCACGGCTGGCGGTCGATCGAGGCGGCGGAGGCCGAGTTGGGGCAGTCGCTGGGGCGTACGACGGTCAAGATCTCCGACTGGGCGGGGCTCTTGGAGGCGGCGCGGAGGGCGGCCGCCTCGTAACGCGGTCCGCGCCGGAGGTCGTGGACGCCGTACGGGCGGACGCGGTGCTGTTGGCCGCGAGCTGCTGCGCGACCCGTACTTCGGGCGCCACGCGGCCCGCGAACTCGGGGGCGAGGCCCGTTCCCCCGGCCAGTACCACCGGGCGGCCTGACCGGACCATCGGCGGCCCGACCGGCGGCCCGGCGCCCGGCCGATTCCGTTCGCGCGGGGATCGGCCGGTGCGGGAGGAGGGCGGCTGAGCCAGTAGGGTGACGGCGTGGCTGCACGACCGTTGAACGAAATCGTCGAGCCGGGCTGGGCGAAAGCCCTGGAGCCGGTGGCCGAACGGATCGCCGCGATGGGCGACTTCCTCCGTACCGAGATCACCGCGGGGCGGACGTATCTGCCCGCGGGGCCGAATGTGCTGCGCGCCTTCCAGCAGCCGTTCGACGACGTACGAGTCCTCATCGTCGGACAGGACCCGTATCCGACCCCGGGGCACGCGGTGGGGCTGAGCTTCTCGGTGGCGCCCGAGGTGCGCCCGCTGCCCGGCAGCCTGGAGAACATCTTCCGGGAGCTGCACGGCGACCTCGGACTGCCCCGGCCCTCCAACGGCGACCTCACCCCGTGGACCGCGCAGGGCGTGCTGCTGCTCAACAGGGCGCTCACCACCGCCCCGCGCAAGCCGGGCGCACACCGCGGCAAGGGCTGGGAGGAGGTCACCGAGCAGGCCATCCGCGCGCTCACCGCGCGCGGCAAGCCGCTGGTGTCGATCCTGTGGGGCCGCGACGCCCGCAACCTGCGGCCGCTGCTGGGCGAGCTGCCCTCGGTCGAGTCCTCGCACCCCTCCCCCATGTCCGCCGACCGCGGCTTCTTCGGCTCGCGCCCCTTCAGCCGCGCCAACGACCTGCTGCTGCGGCAGGGGGCGCAACCGGTGGACTGGCGGCTTCCGTGACCGGTCCCGCTCCGCGGAGCGGGGACGGCCGGGTCGGGGACGGCTGGGTCGTCGGGGTCGACTCGGGCGGGTCCGGGCTCCGGGTCGCGCTCGCGCGCGCCGGGGATGCGCGGCCCGTCGGGACCGTGCGGTCCCGGGAGCCGGTGCGTACGGGGGCGGCGGGGATCGACGCCGAGCACCTGCTGGCACAACTGCTGCCCGCCGTAAGGGAGTTGATGTCGGGGGCCGGGCTGCCCCACGCCGCTTCGGTTTCCGCCGCGGCCATCGGGGCCGCCGGGATGGCGACCCTCGGTGACGATCTGCGGGCCGTGCTGCCCGGCGTGCTCGCCACCTCGCTCGGTGTCCGGCGCATCGCGCTGGCGGCCGACGGGGTGACGGCGTACGCGGGCGCGCTGGGGCAGCGTCCCGGCGCCGTGGTCGCCGCCGGGACGGGGATGATCGCGTTGGGCGCGACCCTGGCCTCCCCGGACGGCGCCGTCGCGGGCGCCTGGAAGCGGGCCGACGGGTGGGGGCATCTGCTCGGCGACTGCGGTGGCGGGGCGTGGATCGGACGGGCCGGGCTCGAGGCCGCGATGCGCGCGTACGACGGCCGCGCCGGTGGGTCCGGGGCGCTGCTGGCGAGGCTGGAGGCGGTGTTCGGGTCCGCGCCCGAACTGCCGGGCGCGGTCTATCCGCGGACGGACCGGCCCGCCGTACTCGCGTCGTTCGCGCCGGAGGTCGGCCGGTGCGCGGCGGCGGGTGACGCGGTGGCGACGGGCATCCTGCGGGAGGCCGCCCGGCAGATCGCGGTCTCCGCGGCGGCCGTCTGCCCGTCCGCCGAGGGCAGTGAAGTGGCGGCGACCGGTGGATTGTTCGGGATGGGCGAGCCGCTGCTGAGGCCGCTGCGCGAGGAGTTGGCGGAGCGGTTGCCCCACGCCCGCCCGGTGGCGCCCGCGGGCGATCCGCTCGACGGGGCGCTGTGTATCGCGGCCGCGCTCGCGACCGGCGGGCTGGTGCTGCCGCCCGATCCGCGGCTGCTGTGGCTCCCCGAGACGGAGGCTTCCGCCTGACCCACCC
>NZ_LIQY01000481.1 GCF_001418495.1 Streptomyces pathocidini
GCCGTCCCGGCTTCGGCGGCCGTCCCGGCGGTCCCGGTGGCCGTGGTGGCACGCAGGGCGCCTTCGGCCGTCCCGGCGGTCCGGCGCGCCGCGGCCGCAAGTCGAAGCGGCAGCGTCGCCAGGAGTACGAGGCCATGCAGGCCCCGTCCATCGGCGGTGTGATGCTGCCGCGCGGCAACGGGCAGACCGTCCGGCTGTCGCGGGGTGCCTCGCTCACCGACTTCGCGGAGAAGATCAACGCCAATCCGGCGTCGCTGGTCCAGGTCATGTTCAACCTGGGCGAGATGGTCACCGCGACCCAGTCGGTCTCCGACGAGACGCTGCAGCTCCTCGGCGAGGAGATGAACTACGTCGTCCAGATCGTCAGCCCGGAGGAGGAGGACCGCGAGCTGCTCGAGTCCTTCGACATCGAGTTCGGCGAGGACGAGGGCGGCGAGGAGTTCCTGGCGCCGCGTCCGCCGGTCGTGACCGTCATGGGTCACGTCGACCACGGTAAGACGCGCCTGCTGGACGCGATCCGCAAGACCAACGTCATCGAGGGCGAGGCCGGCGGCATCACCCAGCACATCGGTGCGTACCAGGTCGCGACCGAGGTCAACGACGAAGAGCGGCGCATCACCTTCATCGACACCCCGGGTCACGAGGCGTTCACCGCCATGCGTGCCCGCGGTGCCAAGTCGACCGACATCGCGATCCTCGTGGTGGCGGCCAATGACGGTGTGATGCCCCAGACGATCGAGGCGCTGAACCACGCCAAGGCGGCCGACGTGCCGATCGTGGTCGCGGTCAACAAGATCGACGTCGAGGGCGCCGACCCGACGAAGGTGCGCGGTCAGCTGACCGAGTACGGCCTGGTGGCCGAGGAGTACGGCGGCGACACCATGTTCGTCAACATCTCCGCCAAGCAGGGTCTGCACATCGACAACCTGCTGGAGGCCGTCGTCCTCACCGCCGACGCCTCGCTCGACCTGCGGGCCAACCCGGAGCAGGACGCGCAGGGCATCGCGATCGAGGCGCACCTCGACCGCGGCCGCGGCGCCGTGGCGACCGTCCTGGTCCAGCGCGGCACCCTGCGGGTCGGCGACACGATGGTGGTCGGCGACGCGTACGGCCGCGTCCGCGCGATGCTCGACGACAAGGGCGAGGCCCTGGAGGAAGCGGGTCCCTCGACCCCCGTCCTGGTCCTGGGTCTGACCAACGTCCCGGGCGCCGGCGACAACTTCCTCGTCGTCGACGAGGACCGCACGGCCCGCCAGATCGCCGAGAAGCGCGCCGCCCGTGAGCGCAACGCCGCGTTCGCCAAGCGGACCCGCCGGGTCTCGCTGGAGGACCTGGACAAGGTGCTCAAGGCCGGCGAGGTGCAGCAGCTCAACCTCATCATCAAGGGCGACGCGTCCGGTTCGGTCGAGGCCCTGGAGTCCTCGCTGCTCCAGCTCGACGTCGGCGAAGAGGTCGACCTGCGCGTCCTGCACCGCGGTGTGGGTGCGGTCACCGAGACCGACATCGACCTGGCGACCGGCTCCGACGCCATCGTCATCGGCTTCAACGTGCGCGCCGAGGGGCGTGCCACGCAGATGGCCGAGCGCGAGGGCGTGGACGTCCGCTACTACTCGGTCATCTACCAGGTGATCGAGGAGATCGAGGCGGCCCTGAAGGGCATGCTCAAGCCGGAGTACGAGGAGGTCGAGCTCGGCACCGCGGAGATCCGCGAGGTCTTCCGCTCCTCCAAGCTCGGCAACATCGCGGGTGTCCTCATCCGCTCCGGCGAGGTCAAGCGCAACACCAAGGCGCGCCTCATCCGGGACGGCAAGGTCGTGGCGGAGAACCTCAACATCGAGGGCCTGCGCCGCTTCAAGGACGACGTCACCGAGATCCGCGAAGGGTTCGAGGGCGGTATCAACCTCGGCAACTTCAACGACATCAAGGTCGACGACGTCATCGCGACGTACGAGATGCGCGAGAAGCCGCGAGGCTGATCACCGCTCTTCGACCGGGGCCGGTCGGCGGGAAAACCGTCGATCGGCCCCGGCCGTTGCGTGTACCGTTCTGGTGTCCCGCCGTGTTCGGCAGGGCACTGGACGAGGCCCCACGGGTGGCTTGACCCTGATCGCATGTATGTAGGGACGCTGTCCATCGACCTGCTCCTCGGCGACGTACGGTCGCTGAAGGAGAAGCGCTCCGTCGTCCGCCCGATCGTCGCCGAGCTGCAGCGCAAGTACGCGGTCAGCGTGGCGGAGGTCGGCGAGCAGGACCTCTACCGCAGGGCCCGGATCGGGCTGGCGGTCGTGTCCGGGGACGCCGGGCACCTCACAGACGTACTGGACCGGTGCGAGCGCATGGTCGCCGCCCGGCCGGAGGTGGAACTGCTGTCCGTACGGCGGCAGTACCACGGCGACCACGACGACTGACCGGCCGTCGGCGATCGCACCCGAAGCACCATGGTGGAAGAGAAGAAGGAGACGGACCAGTGGCCGACAACGCGCGGGCCCGCAAGCTGGCGGACCGCATCCAGGTCGTGGTCGCGGAGACCCTGGATCGCCGGATCAAGGACCCCCGCCTGGGGTTCGTGACCATCACGGACGCCCGGGTCACCGGCGACCTGCGGGAGGCCACGGTCTTCTACACGGTCTACGGGGACGACGAGGAGCGCGCGGCCTCCGCTGCCGCTCTGGAGAGCGCCAAGGGCATCCTGCGCTCGGAGGTCGGGCGCCAGACCGGGGTGCGGTTCACCCCGACCCTGGCGTTCGTGCCGGACGCGCTGCCGGAGAACGCCCGCACCATCGACGACCTGCTCGACAAGGCGCGGGCCAGGGACGCCCAGGTGCGCGAGGCGTCCACGGGCGCCGCGTACGCCGGCGAGGCCGACCCGTACCGCAAGCCGGGCGAGGACGAGAACGAGGACGACGCCGCCGAATGAAGCGGAAGGGAACGGGGCCGGACGGCCTTGTCGTGGTCGACAAGCCGGCCGGCTTCACTTCGCACGACGTCGTCGCCAAGATGCGCGGCCTGGCCCGCACCCGCCGGGTCGGGCACGCGGGGACGCTGGACCCGATGGCGACCGGAGTGCTCGTCATCGGCGTCGAGAAGGCGACCCGGCTGCTCGGGCATCTGGCGCTGACGGAGAAGGAGTACGAGGCGACGATCCGGCTCGGCCAGAACACGGTCACGGACGACGCCGAGGGGGAGGTCACCGGCTCCGCCGGGGCCGCCGGGATCGCGTGCGAGGCGGTCGACGCCGGGGTCGCGGAGCTGACCGGGGACATCCAGCAGGTGCCCTCCAAGGTCAGCGCCATCAAGATCGACGGTGTGCGCTCGTACAAGCGGGCCCGGGAGGGCGAGGACTTCGAACTGGCCGCCCGGCCCGTGACCGTCTCGTCGTTCGCGGTCCACGAGGTGCGGGAGGCCGTGGCCGAGGACGGCACGGCCGTGCTCGACCTGGACGCCACCGTCGTCTGCTCCTCGGGCACTTACATCCGCGCCCTCGCGCGCGACCTCGGCGCGGGGCTCGGCACCGGCGGCCATCTGACGGCCCTGCGCCGCACCCGCGTCGGGCCGTACGCGCTGGACGCCGCGCGGACGCTGGAGGAGCTCCAGGCGGAGGTCGACGGCGAGGGCCTGCGGGTCATGCCGATCGCCGAGGCGGCGGCCGCCGCGTTCCCGCGCTGGGACGTGGACGAGAAGCAGGCCCGGCTGCTGTCCCACGGCGTCCGGCTGGACGCGCCCGGGCTCGGCGCCGAGGGCCCGATCGCGGTCTTCGGGCCCGACGGGCGGTTCCTGGCGCTGGTCGAGGAGGCCAAGGGCAAGGCGAGGAGCCTGGCGGTCTTCGCCTAGCGGCGGATTCCGCCAGGCCGGGTCCCCCGGGCCCCGGGACCCGCCGCGGCGAGGCCGGGCCCCGGAGCCGATACCGATGCCGGGGGCCGGCGCGCGGCATGGCAGTCTTAGACCTGCGCGAACGGATCGAACGGGGCGCGCATCACGTACGAGGTTCGGCGAGGAGCGGTCACAGTGCAGCGCTGGCGTGGCTTGGAGGACATCCCCGAGGACTGGGGGCGCAGCGTCGTCACCATCGGGTCCTACGACGGCGTGCACCGCGGCCACCAGCTGATCATCGGCCGCGCGGTGGACCGCGCCAAGGAGCTCGGCGTCCCCTCGGTCGTGGTCACCTTCGATCCGCACCCCAGCGAGGTCGTGCGCCCCGGCAGCCACCCGCCGCTGCTCGCCCCGCACCACCGGCGCGCGGAGCTGATGGCCGAACTGGGCGTGGACGCGGTGCTGGTTCTGCCGTTCACGGCCGAGTTCTCCCAGCTCTCGCCCGCCGACTTCGTGGTGAAGGTCCTCGTCGACAAGCTGCACGCGAAGGCCGTCGTGGAGGGCCCCAACTTCCGTTTCGGGCACAAGGCCGCGGGCACCGTCGAGACTCTGCGCGAGCTGGGCGCGACCTACGACTACGAGGTCGAGGTGGTCGACCTGTTCGTGCGCGGGGAGGCGGGCGGTGGCGTGCCGTTCTCCTCGACCCTGACCCGCCGCCTGGTCGCCGAGGGCGACGTGGCCGGCGCGATGGAGATCCTGGGCCGCCCGCACCGCGTCGAGGGCGTGGTCGTCCGGGGCGCTCAGCGCGGCCGTGAACTCGGCTACCCCACGGCCAACGTGGAGACCCTGCCGCACACCGCGATCCCGGCCGACGGGGTCTACGCGGGATGGCTGGAAGTCGAGGGCGAGGCCATGCCCGCCGCGATCTCGGTCGGCACCAATCCGCAGTTCGACGGGACGGAGCGGACCGTCGAGGCGTACGCGATCGACCGGGTCGGCCTCGACCTGTACGGGCTGCACGTGGCCGTGGACTTCCTCGCCTACCTGCGGGGGCAGGAGACCTTCGGTTCCATCGAGGCGCTGCTGGAGCGGATCGCGGACGATGTGAAGCGCTCGTGGGCGCTGGTCGAGGCGTACGAGCGCTGAGGCTCGTAGAGGGCAGGGCCGCCGGGTGCGGGACTGAGCCGCTACAGGGCTGAGCCGCAGACGAACGTCGGCCCCTCACCGCCCCGGTTGGGCGTGAGGGGCCGCGTTTTTCGGTCAACTGCTCCTACTGCGGCTGCTGTTGGGTCCAGCCCGGCGGGATCGCGCCCTGCTGGGGTGCCTGCGGCGGCGGGCTCTGCTGCGGCTGGGCCTGGGGCGGTTCCCCTTGGGGCGGCTGGCCGCCCTGCTGCGGGTACGGGGGCTGCACCGGCCGGCCCGTCTGCGGGTCGACCTGCGGCTGGCCGTACGGCTGCTGGGGGTGGCCGCCCTGCTGGGGCGGCGGGTAGCCGTAGCCGGGGGGCTGGCCGTACTGCTGGCCCGGCATCGGCGGGGGCATGTGGTGCGGGGCGTTGCCCTCGCTCCACAGGCCCTCGGCCTGCTGGACGCGGACGAAGTCCTCGGCGACCAGGGCCGAGAGGTTGAAGTACGCCTCGCGGGTCTTGGGCCGCATCATGTCGAGGTCGACCTCGGCACCTGCCGAGAGGTGCTCGTCGAACGGCACCACGACCACGCCGCGGCAGCGGGTCTCGAAGTGCGCCACGATGTCCTCGACCTTGATCATCTTGCCGGTCTCGCGGACCCCGGAGATCACCGTGATGCTGCGCTGCACCAGGTCGGCGTAGCCGTGTGCGGACAGCCAGTCGAGGGTCGTGCTCGCGCTGCTCGCGCCGTCCACGGAGGGCGTGGAGATGATGATCAACTGGTGGGCCAGATCGAGGACTCCGCGCATCGCGCTGTAGAGGAGGCCGGTGCCCGAGTCGGTCAGGATGATCGGGTACTGCCTGCCCAGGATGTCGATCGCGCGCCGGTAGTCCTCGTCGTTGAACGTGGTCGACACGGCGGGGTCCACGTCGTTGGCGAGGATCTCCAGGCCGGAGGGCGCCTGCGAGGTGAACCGGCGGATGTCCATGTAGCTGTGCAGATGCGGGATCGCCTGGACGAGGTCGCGGATGGTCGCGCCGGTCTCGCGGCGGACCCGGCGGCCGAGCGTACCGGCGTCCGGGTTCGCGTCGATCGCCAGGATCTTGTCCTGCCGCTCCGAGGCGAGCGTCGCGCCGAGCGCGGTGGTCGTGGTCGTCTTGCCGACGCCGCCCTTGAGGCTGATCACCGCGATCCGGTAGCAGGACAGCACCGGCGTGCGGATGAGGTCCAGCTTGCGCTGCCGCTCGGCCTCCTCCTTCTTGGCGCCCAGCTTGAAGCGCGAGGGCTGGGCGTTGGCGCCCGGCTTCCGCTTCTTGGGCTGGTTGCGCATGAGCCGGTCGGAGGTCAGCTCGACGGCCGCGCTGTAGCCGAGGGGCGCGCCGGGGGTGGACCGCTGCTCGCCGGGCGCTCCCCAACCGGCCTGGCGCGGGTCCACCGGCTGTTGGGCCGGGGGCTGTTGCTGGCCCTGCGGCTGCTGCCCCTGGTACGGCTGTTG
>NZ_LIQY01000482.1 GCF_001418495.1 Streptomyces pathocidini
GACGTCGCGCAGTACGCGGACCACCTGCTGACCACGTCCACCGCGCGCGAGAGCGAGCTGCGCCCCGCGGCCATGTCGAGCCGGACGAGCCAACTGCTCGTCGTGGACTGCCTGTTCATAGGCGTGGCCCAGCGGACGTACGACGCGGCGGCCCCAGCCCTGTCCGCCTCCTACGAGGCACTGGCCCACCACCGCCACGGCCCCAGACGCCCATGAGCCCAGCCCTTGACCCGGCAACCCCTACAGGAACCTGATCCGAGAGAGCGACGACGCCATGACCTCCACCGCCGACTACGCGCGACTGCGCGCCGAGCTGGACACGCTCACCACCGAGGCGTTCCGCAGCGAGCTGGCCGACATCGACCGGCTGCCGACCCTCGACATCGCGAAGACCATGAACGGCGAGGACTCCACTGTCCCGTCCGCGGTGGCCGCGAGCCTGCCCCGGATCGCCGCCGCGATCGACGCCACCACCGCCCGCATGGCCCGCGGCGGCAGGCTGATCTACGCGGGCGCGGGCACGGCCGGTCGGCTCGGCGTGCTCGACGCGAGCGAGTGCCCGCCGACCTTCAACACCGACCCGTCCGAGGTCGTCGGCCTCATCGCGGGCGGCCCGTCCGCGATGGTGACCTCGGTCGAGGGCGCGGAGGACAGCCGGGAGTTCGCGGTCGCCGACCTGGAGTCCCTGGGCCTCACGCCCGAGGACACGGTCGTCGGCATCTCCGCCTCGGGCCGCACCCCGTACGCGATCGGGGCGGTGGAGTACGCGCGCGGACGCGGGGCGCTGACCATCGGGCTGTCCTGCAACGCCGGTTCGGCGCTCGCGGCGGCGGCCGAGCACGGCATCGAAGTGGTCGTCGGACCCGAGCTGCTCACCGGCTCGACCCGCCTCAAGGCGGGCACGGCGCAGAAGCTCGTCCTCAACATGATCTCGACGATCACGATGATCCGCCTCGGCAAGACGTACGGGAACCTCATGGTCGACGTCCGCGCCTCGAACGAGAAGCTCCGCGCCCGCGCCCGCCGCATCGTCTCGCTGGCGACCGGGGCCGGCGACGCCGAGATCGAGGCGGCGCTGACGGCCAACGGCGGCGAGGTGAAGAACGCCATCCTCACCATCCTCACGGGCACCGACGCCGAAACAGCCGCCAAGCTCCTCACCACCTCCCAAGGCCACCTGCGAGCCGCTTTGCAGGCTGCCGCCCCAGACACCGACTGACCGGATTCCACATCGCGTTGACGGCCGGCCGGCCCGCCGGTTGCGGCCGGCCGTCCCCCGGTTGCGGGCAGCCGTCCGCCGGTTGTGGCCAGGCGTCCGCCGCCAGGCCGAGGGCCCCCGACGGAGTCCGGGGGAGGGAGGGCGCAACCAGCCACAACCGGCCCCCGGCCCGCAGACGCGCAACGACCCCGAACCACCC
>NZ_LIQY01000483.1 GCF_001418495.1 Streptomyces pathocidini
CAGCTCCTCGATCGCCGCGACCGCCGCGTCCGCGTCCCACGACAGCGGGGAGTCCCAGTCCGTGGCCGAACCGCCCGGCATGCGGGGGAGCGTGGGGTCGCCCTCCTCCTTGTAGAAGTCGTCCAGGCCGAGCACGGGCAGGCCCGTACGCGCGGCGAGGGAGGACTTGCCGGAGCCCGAGGGGCCGGTGAGCAGCACCACGCGGGTGCGGCGATGGGGGAACGTCACGGGCAGCCATTCTCGCGCACACGTACGGAGTTGCGACCCGCAGGGGGACGAGACATTGGCCTCTCCGGCACCCCTCGACTACGCTCCGTCGTTACCCGATCACGCGATCGGGATCCCGTATGCCCCCTATCCCCAAACGCCCTACGCGATACAGAACCTGGCAGGTGGCCATGGCCCATCACGCACGTCCCAAGGCTCCCAAGGCGGCCCGGGTTCCGCGCGCACTGCTGCGCGCGGGATTCGTGGTGGCGGCCGGCGCCGCGCTCGGCGCGGGTGGTGCGGCGAACGCGAGCGCGGCGGAGCCGGCGCCGCCCGCGGCGGACAAGCCGCGCATCGCGCTCAACCGCTCGCAGCTGGAGGACCCCGTCGGATCGTTGCGCACCGGTGTCCAGCACACGATTCCGGCGGTGACCGGGCTGCTGAAGAGCCAGCCGCTGTACCCGCTCGGCGGGACGGGACTCGACCCGCTGTCCAACGGCGTCGGCGCGAAGCTCGCCGACTTCAAGTCCGTCGGCACCAACGACGTGACCGGCAACCTCACCAGGCGCCAGTCACTGGACGACCTCCCCGTCGTCGGCCCCGTCGCCCGCCGGCTGCCGGGCGGCTGGCACACCGAACTCGCCAAGTGACCTGACGCGAAGGGCCCCGTCACCCGGGAGACCGGGCGGCGGGGCTCCGTGCTGCGGTTCGCGGGCGGCTAGACCCCCATCGGGTGCCACACCGTCTTCGTCTCCAGGAAGGCCAGCAGCCGGTCCGTGCCGGGGTCCGCGGACCAGTCCACAGGCTGTGGACGGAGAACGCGCTTGAGGTTGTCGGCCGCGGCTGTCTCCAGATCCGCCGCCAACGCCCCGTCCGCCCCCGCGAGATCGATCGCGTTGACGTCCTGGTGCGCGGCCAGTGTCGGCGCGATCTCGGCGGTCCGGCCGGAGAGCAGGTTGACCACCCCGCCCGGGAGGTCGGAGGTCGCCAGGACCTCGCCCAGCGACAGCGCGGGCAGCGGCGCCTTCTCGCTCGTGGCCACCACAGCCGTGTTCCCGGTGACGACGACCGGGGCGAGCACCGACACCAGCCCCAGGAACGACGACTCCTGGGGCGCCAGCACCGCCACCACACCCGTCGGCTCGGGGGTGGAGAGGTTGAAGTACGGGCCGGCGACCGGGTTGGCGGA
Source organism: Streptomyces pathocidini (assembly GCF_001418495.1). Lineage (GTDB taxonomy): Bacteria > Actinomycetota > Actinomycetes > Streptomycetales > Streptomycetaceae > Streptomyces > Streptomyces pathocidini. The sequence continues at coordinate 1,397 of NZ_LIQY01000483.1, forward strand.
CCCGGCGATCTGGGCGACCTTGTCGGACCACCCCGCGTACCACACCCACCGGTCCACGGCCGCGTCCACCTGCGCCGCGGCCCGGGCCCCGGACAGCCCCTCGGCGGCGGCCACTTCGGCCGCGAACTGCTCCCGGCGCCCCTCCAGCATCTCCGCGATCCGGTAGAGGACCTGCCCGCGGTTGTACGCGGTGGCGCCCGACCAGCCGCCGAACGCCTTGCGGGCCGCCGTCACCGCGTCGCGGGCGTCCTTGCGGGAGGAGAGGGGCGCGTTGGCCAGCCAGTCGCCCTGGCCCGCCGCGCCGGGGGCCGATGTCGCTGCGGTCACCTCGTACACCCGTCCGCTCTCGGACCGGGGGAACCTGCCCCCGACGAAGAGCTTGTAGGTCTTCAGGACGTTCAAGCGGTGGTCAGACATTGAGGTACGCCTCCAGGCCGTGGCGGCCGCCCTCGCGGCCGAAGCCCGACTCCTTGTAGCCGCCGAACGGCGAGGCCGGGTCGAACTTGTTGAAGGTGTTGGACCAGATCACGCCCGCGCGCAGCTTGCTCGCCATCCACAGGATGCGCGAGCCCTTCTCGGTCCAGATCCCGGCCGACAGCCCGTACGGCGTGTTGTTGGCCTTGGCCACCGCCTCCTCGGGCGTGCGGAAGGTCAGGACCGACAGCACCGGGCCGAAGATCTCCTCGCGGGCGATGCGGTGCGCCTGGGTGACGCCGGTGAACAGGGTGGGGGCGAACCAGTAGCCGGCGGAGGGCAGTTCGCAGGCCGGGGCCCAGCGCTCGGCGCCCTCGGCCTCGCCCGAGTCCGCCAGCTCCTTGATACGGGCCAGCTGCTCCGCGGAGTTGATCGCGCCGATGTCGGTGTTCTTGTCCAGCGGGTCGCCCACCCGGAGTGTGGCCATCCGGCGCTTGAGCGCGTCCAGCAGCTCCTCCTGGACCGACTCCTGGACCAGGAGGCGGGAGCCCGCGCAGCAGACGTGCCCCTGGTTGAAGAAGATCCCGTTGACGACGCCCTCGACGGCCTGGTCGATGGGGGCGTCGTCGAAGACGATGTTGGCCGCCTTGCCGCCCAGTTCGAGGGTGAGCCTCTTGTCCGTGCCCGCGACCGTACGGGCGATGGCCTTGCCCACCTCGGTCGAGCCGGTGAAGGCGACCTTGTCGATGCCCGGGTGCGCGACCAGCTCCGCGCCCGTGGAGCCGTCGCCCGTGACGATGTTGACGACGCCGCGCGGCAGCCCGGCCTGGCGGCAGATGCCGGCGAAGAACAATGCGGAGAGCGGGGTCGTCTCGGCGGGCTTCAGCACGACCGTGTTGCCGCAGGCCAGTGCCGGGGCGATCTTCCAGGCCAGCATCAGCAGTGGGAAGTTCCAGGGGATGACCTGGCCGGCCACGCCGAGCGGCTTCGGATCCGGTCCGTAGCCGGCATGGTCGAGCTTGTCGGCCCAGCCCGCGTAGTAGAAGAAGTGCGCGGCCACCAGCGGGAGGTCGGCGTCGCGGGACTCGCGGATCGGCTTGCCGTTGTCCAGCGACTCCAGCACCGCCAGCTCGCGCGAGCGCTCCTGGATGATCCGGGCGATCCGGAACAGGTACTTCGCCCGCTCGGCCCCCGGCAGCGCCGACCACGTCCCGAACGCCCCGCGGGCCGCCGCGACCGCGCGGTCCACGTCCTCGGCGGAGGCGTGTGCGACCTCGGAGAGGACCTCCTCGCTCGACGGAGACAGGGTCTTGAAGACCTTGCCCCCGGTGGCCTCGCCGAACTCGCCGTCGATGAACAGCCCGTAGGACGGCGCGATGTCGACCACCGCGCGGGACTCGGGCGCCGGTGCGTACTCGAAAGCCATGGTCAGTCCACCGTCACGTAGTCGGGGCCGGAGTAGCGGCCGGTATCGAGCTTCTGGCGTTGCATCAGCAGGTCGTTCAGCAGGCTGGAGGCGCCGAAGCGGAACCAGTCCGCGGTCAGCCAGTCCTCGCCCAGCGTCTCGTTCACCATCACCAGGTACTTGATCGCGTCCTTGGTCGTCCGGATGCCGCCCGCGGGCTTCACCCCGACCTGTACGCCCGTGGCCGCGCGGAAGTCGCGGACCGCCTCCAGCATCAGGAGCGTCACCGGGGGAGTGGCGTTGACCGCCACCTTGCCCGTCGAGGTCTTGATGAAGTCGGCCCCCGCGAGCATCGCCAGCCAGGAGGCGCGGCGCACGTTGTCGTACGTCTGGAGCTCGCCCGTCTCGAAGATCACCTTCAGATGGGCCGCCGGGCCGCCCTCCCGCGCGCACGCCTCCTTGACGGCCCTGATCTCATCGAAGACCTCCAGGTACCGGCCGGAGAGGAACGCGCCCCGGTCGATCACCATGTCGATCTCGTCGGCGCCGGCCGCGACCGCGTCCCGGGTGTCGGCCAGTTTGACCGGCAGCGCGGCCCGGCCCGCGGGGAAGGCGGTGGCGACGGAGGCGACGCGGACCTCCGCGCCGCCGCCCTGGAGCAGGGCGTCCTTCGCGGTGGCGACCATGTCCGGATAGACGCAGATCGCCGCGACCTCGGGCACGGATCGATCGGTCGGGTCGGGGTGGACGCCCTTGGCGCACAGCGCCCGGACCTTGCCCGGGGTGTCCGCGCCTTCGAGCGTCGTCAGGTCGATCATCGAGATGGCGAGATCGATCGCGTAGGCCTTGGCCGTCGTCTTGATCGAGCGGGTGCCGAGGGTCGCGGCGCGGGCCTGGAGGCCGACCGCGTCGACGCCCGGCAGGCCGTGCAGGAAGCGGCGGAGCGCGGCGTCGGAGGCGGTCGCGTCCGCCATCGAGGCCAGCCGTGCGGCAGCCTCCGCGCCGTATGCGGGAACTGAGGAGGGCATGGTCACCAGGTGAGCATATCTACGCGCGTAGCGGTATGTCACCCCCAGGCCACCTGTCACAGGGCCCCGGGACGGCTCCGGAGACGTCCCGGGGCGACCCCTGGAGACGCACCGGGGGCCAGTCCCCGGAAAGCGGAAGGGGATCTTCCTGAACGGGCCCCGCCGGGGCACCGAGTTCGGCAGGATCAGGCGTCGAGTTCTCTAGGATCAGCTCGCCCGTCCCCGTACCGCCAACTCCCGACTGGAAACCTCGCCTTGATACCTGCGCCGATAACCGCCGACTCCTCCCCTGCCCGCGGGGTCTCCCGAACTCGCGGAACCCTGGTCGCCGTTGCGGCCGTCCTCCTCGCCGCCAGCGGATGCGTACCGGAGAGCGGCGGCTCCGGCGGTTCGGGCGGCGCCGGGGACTCCGGCGACGGGAAGGTGCCCGCCTCCGGAGCGGCCCTGAAAGCCGTCGACGGGCTGACCGTCAAGGGCCGGGCGCCCAAGACCGGTTACGCGCGGGAACGATTCGGCACGGCGTGGGCCGACACCGACGGCAACGGCTGCGGCACCCGCGACGACATCCTCGCCCGCGACCTGGCGGGGGTGAGCCTCAAGGACCGGGACTGCCAGGTCGGTTCGGGCACCCTGACCCGCGACCCGTACAGCGGCAAGCGCGTGGAGTTCGTGCGCGGGCGCAGCGAGGTGGACATCGACCACCTCGTCGCGCTGTCCGACGCCTGGCAGAAGGGCGCCTCCCAGTGGGAGCCGCGCAAGCGGATCGCGCTCGCCAACGACCCGCTCAACCTCGTCGCGGTCGACGCGAGCACCAACCGCAGCAAGGGCGACGGCGACGCGGCGACCTGGCTGCCGCCGTCCAAGGCGTACCGCTGCGCCTATGTGGCCGGACAGGTGGCCGTGAAGAGGAAGTACGGGCTGTGGGTGACGGCGGCGGAGCGCGACGCGATGCGCGAGGTGCTGTCCGGCTGCCCGGACCAGAAGCTTCCCTCGGGCGGGAACCCGACGGAGGCTCCGGCGCGCTTCTCGGCGAAGTGAGGCTCGTACGGCCGTGGCCCGACCGCGGCTGAGACGCTTCGGCCCGTACGCGCTTCGGCCCGTCCATGGCTGAGGCGCTTCGGTCCGTGCGCGGCGGGGCGCCTCGGCCGGGTCTCCGCGGTCCCGGGCCGCCCGCCGGATCTCCCGCGCATCCCCCCGGCCGCCCACTCGTTGGTCGAATGATGGTCGAACCAGTGGTCCACGCCAGGCCGACTGCCTACTATCGATCACCGCAAGGTCGGTGCACCGCCGCATCACCCGTTGCCGCCGGGAGGCATACGTGATCCGCCAGATCCGCCCGAACCGTTCCAGGACCGCGATCTCCGTCTCCGCCGTCGCGCTCCTCGCGGCGCCGCTGCTGGCCGGCTGCGGGAGCGCGCCGCGACCGGGGGCCGCCGCCGTGGTCGACGGGGAGCGGATCACCGTCTCCGAACTCCAGGCACGGGTCGCGGACGTCCGGGACGCGCAGGGCGCGACCGAGCAGTCGGCGCAGCTCATCCAGGACACCGGCCAGCTCAGCCGGGCCACCCTCAACGGCATGATCTTCGACAGGGTGTTGGCCCGGGCCGCCGACGACGCCGGGGTGAGCGTCAGCCGCCGCGACGTGCAGAAGGCGCAGGACGAGGCCGAGAAGAGCGCGGGCGGCGCCGCCCGGCTGCGCGCGATGTGGCTCCAGCAGTACGCGATCGGGCCGGATCAGGTCGAGTCCACCGTCCGCAACCAGGTCGCCATGGACAAGCTCGCCAAGGCTCTGGGCGTCGACCGCGCCGCCCCCGACGGCCAGGCGAAGATCGTCGACGCGCTGCGCGAGGCCTCCTCCGGTATGGGCATCGACGTCAGCCCGCGCTACGGCACCTGGGACGACCGGAAGGTACTCCTCGGCAACGTCAAGACGCGCTGGCTCCGCGAGGTCTCCGCCGCGGGCGCCCAGGCCGAGCGGCAGGGCTGACGCCCGGCCACGCGCCGGACCCGCCGTCTCCAGGCCCTGACGCCAGGCCCTGCCCCCGGGTCCGACGCCAGGCCCTTCCCCCGGCTCGACC
>NZ_LIQY01000484.1 GCF_001418495.1 Streptomyces pathocidini
GGGCCGCACCCCGGCCTGGTCGCCGCCGTCGTCGCGGAGACGGCCCAGGCCCCCGGCCGCGGACGTGAATCCGGCCGCGGACCCGAAGCCGGCGGTGGACCCGGACCCGGACCCGAAGCCGGACCCGGCCACGTACCCGAACCCGCCCTCGAGGACGTCGAGGCCGCGCTGGTCGGCCGTGCCGTCGCCGGGCCGCACCCCGGCCTGGTCGCCGCCGTCGTCGCGGAGACGGCCCAGGCCCCCGGCCGCGGACGTGAATCCGGCCGCGGACCCGAAGCCGGCGGTGGACCCGGACCCGGACCCGAAGCCGGACCCGGCCACGTACCCGAACCCGCCCTCGAGGACCAGGAGTACCGGGCCGAGGTGGCCGGCGTACTGCTCCTGCGGGCCCTGGCGGCCAGAGCCGGCCGGGAGGGGCGATGAGCACGCGGACGGTCACGGCGCGGGTCAACGGGGTGCTGCACACCGAGGAGACCCGGCACCACACCACCCTGGCCGAACACCTGCGCACCGCACTGCGGTTGACCGGTACGCACGTCGGCTGCGGTACCGGTGACTGCGGCGCCTGCGTGGTGCTGCTCGACGGTGAGCCGGTCTGCTCCTGCCTCGTGCTCGCGGTGCAGGCCGACGGCCGGGAGGTCACCACGGTCGAGGGCATCGCGGGCGGTGGCGACCTGACGCCGGCCCAACGCGCCCTCATCGAGGAACACGGACTCCAGTGCGGCTTCTGCACCCCTGGCCTGCTGGTGCGCATGGCCCACGCCGCCGACCACGGCGGCGCCGAAGAGGACGTGCTGGCCGGGCACTTGTGCAGATGCACCGGCTACGGCGGCATCCGCGCCGCCCTGCGGAGGACCATCGGCGGCCCGGGAACCGACCGGTGACCGGGAGCCACCGCCACATCGGCAGACCCGTGCCACCCCGCCACCACGACCGGCTGGTTCGCGGACACGGCCGCTTCCTCGCCGACCTGCGCGCCGCGGGAACGCTGCACGCGGCGTTTGTACGAAGCCCCTCGGCGCACGCCCGGGTCCTCGGCTTCGACGCCACCGCCGCCCGGCACGACCCGCGCTGCGCCCTGGTGCTGGGGCCGGACGACCTCGCCGAGCGCACGGCGCCCATCCCCACTGCCTGGCGGCTGCCCGGCCAGCCGGAGGACACCATCCCCGTCGCCGCCCACACCGCTCGCTACGCGGGGCAGCCACTGGGCATCGTCGTCGCGGACACGCCCACCGCGGCCGAGGACCTGGCCGAAGCCGTGCGGCTCGACCTCGCCCCCCTGCCCCCGGTGCCCACGATCGCCGACGCGCTGGCCGAGCACGCTCCGCTCGTCGTGCCGGGGGCCGCGGGCAACGAGGCCGGCCGCGTCCGCTTCGGCTCTCCCGCGGCGGACATCACCTCGGCCCTCGCGCGGGCGGCGGTGGTCGTGGAGCGCGAGTTCACGCTCCCGCGGGTGAACCACGCCCCGCTGGAACCGCGCGGCGTGCTGGCCGAGTACGACCCGGGCACCGGGCTGCTCACCGTGCGCGCCAGCACCCAGTCACCGCACTCCATGCGCCAGGACCTCTGTGCCGTACTGGGGCTGCGCGCGGACCGGGTGCGCGTCATCGCGCCCGACGTGGGCGGCTCGTTCGGCAGCAAGGTCCTCCTCTACCCGGACGAGGCGATGGTGTGCGCCGCCGCGGTCGCCCTGGGCGCCCCGGTGCGCTGGGTGGAGTCCCGCGCGGAGAACTTCACCGGTGCCTACCAGGGCCGGGGCCAGCGGACCACGGCTCGCCTCGCCGTCACCGGCGAAGGCCGGTTCCTCGCGTTCGACGCGCACGTCCTCGCCGACCTCGGCGCGTACGCGACCCAGGCGGGCAGCGGGCCGCACCAGGTCACCGCCCTGACCCTCCAGGGCCCGTACCACGTGGACGCCGCCGCGGCCACCGTCACCGGGGTGTACACGACCCGCGTCCCCACCGGCGCCTACCGCGGATACGGCATGCAGGAAGCGGCGTTCATCCGCGAGCGGCTCATCGACGAGGCCGCCCGCGAACTGGGCCTCCCCCGGCTGGAGTTGAGACTGCGCAATCTGATCCGCCCGGAGGAACTCCCGTACACCACGCACACCGGACTCACCTATGACAGCGGTGACTACGGCGCCGTCCTGCGCCGGGCCGCCGCCCTGGCCGAACGCCCGCCCCCACCTGACCCGCCATGGGTGCGCCGGGCCACCGCCGTCGTGGCCGCGGTCGAGATCAGCGCGTTCGCGCCCTCGGCCCTGCTGGAGGCGTTCGGGATCGCCTGGAGCGGCTGGGAGGGAGTGCGGCTGCGGATCAACCACGACGGGACCGTCACGGTCCACTCCGGAGTCATCGCGGTCGGCCAGGGCATCGAGACCAGCCTGGCCCAGATCGCGGCCGAGGGGCTGGGCGTGCCCCTGGACTGGGTACGGGTCGAACTCGGCGACACCGACACCGCCCCCCACTCCGACCTGTCCGCCCAGGCCAGCCGGGCACTGACGCTCGCGGGCGGCGCGCTCGTCATCGCCGCGCGGCGGCTCGCCGACCGGATGCGGGCGCTGGCCGCCGCCTTCCTGTCCACCGGCCCCGAGCGGGTGGACCTGCGGGTCACCGCCGCCGCGGGGCCCGCGTCCCAGGACGCGGCCTTCCACACGGCCGACGGCGCGCGGATCACCTGGCACGAGGTCGCCCACCGCGGCTACCGGGGATGGGGCAGACGGCAGAGCACCGACCCGGTCCGGCTGGAGGAGTCGGTGGATTTCGACCCGCCTGGCCTCACCTTCGCCCACGGCGCGCACGCCGCCGAGGTCGCCGTCGACCTCGGGACCGGCCGCGTCACCGTCGAGGGCTACTGGGCCGTGCACGACAGCGGCGTCCTGGTCAACCCGCTGATCGCGCACGGGCAGATCGCCGGGGGGATCGTCCAGGGGCTGGGGCAGGCGCTCACCGAGGAGGCCAGGGCGGACGCCGCGGCCGATCCCCTGACCCGGTCGTTCCGCGAATACACCGTCCCCGCCGCCCAGGACGTCCCCGAAGACCTCGTCATCGAGCACGCGTGCACCCCCAGCGCGGCGATCCCCGGCGGCTTCAAAGGGCTCGGCGAGGGCGGCACGATCCTGCCGCCCGCGGCGGTGGCGTGCGCGGTCGCCGCCGCGGTTCCCGAGATCGCGCACACTCTCACCTCCCTCCCGCTCACCCCGCCGCGCGTTCGCGCGGCGCTCCGGGCAGCGGGCATCACGGCGGAAGGCGGTATCCGATGAACCGGTCCGACGAGGCGACCACGGTGCGCGAGGCGGTGTTCGACCTGCTGCGCGCGGAGGGCATGACCACCGTCTTCGGCAACCCCGGATCGCTGGAACTGCCCATGCTGCGCGACTTTCCCGGCGACTTCCGGTACGTGCTGGGACTGCAGGAGTCGGTGGTGGTGGCGATGGCGGACGGGTACGCGCAGGCCACGCATGGCCCCGTGCTGGTCAACCTGCACTCGGCGGCCGGGGTGGGGCACGCGATGGGCGCGCTGTTCACCGCGCGCCGCAACCGGACGCCGCTGGTGGTCGTCGCGGGCCAGCAGGCGCGCTCACTGCTGGAGGGACACCCGTACCTGCTGTCGGAGGACGCGGCCACACTGCCCCGCCCGTACGTCAAGCTCGGCCGCGAACCCGCCCGCGCCGAGGACGTGCCGTCGGCCATCGCCCGCGCCCGGCACCTCGCGACCGCTCCCCCCGCCGGGCCCGTGCTCGTGTCCGTCCCGAGCGACGACTGGGACCGCCGCGCCGAACCGGTCGCGGTCCGGCGGGCGAGCACCACCGTGGCCGCGGACCCCGACCTGCTCGCCCGCGCGGGCGAGGCACTGGCGAGCGCCCGGTCGCCCGCGCTGATCGCGGGGGCCGGGGTCGACCGCGAGGGGGCCGTGCCCGACCTGGTGGCACTGGCCGAGGCGCACAACGCGCCCGTCTGGGCCGAGCCGATGTCCCACCGCTGCGCCTTCCCCGAACCGCACCCGCTGTTCGCCGGCTTCCTGCCGCCGGTGCGGGAGGACATCGTGCGCGCGCTGGCGGGCAACGACCTGGTGCTGTCGGTGGGCGCGCCGGTGTTCACGTACCACGTCCCGGGGACCGGCCCCCAACTCCCGCCCGGGACCGACCTCTACCTGCTCACCGACGACCCCGAGCAGGCGTCCTGGTGCCCGAGCGGAACCGCCGTCATCACCGGCCTGGCGCCCGCGCTGCGGATGCTGGGGGCCCACCCGCCCGGGAC
>NZ_LIQY01000485.1 GCF_001418495.1 Streptomyces pathocidini
CCCGTCAACCCCTCCCCGCCATCCGCCTCCACCCGAGAATTTCCATCCACCGATATCACATTTCCACTTGCCGGAATATGAGGACGCCCCGGTAAGCTGCCCTTTTGCCGGTCGTGCCGCGGCGTCCGCACCAGGCGTGGCCGGGCCCGCCTGCCTCGAAAGGAATGCGCCGTGCCGCCGTCCAACGACAGCACCACCGCCGCCAAGCCCGCCGCCTCCGGCGGCGTGCAGTCGCTCGAGCGCGCCTTCGACCTGCTGGAGCGGATGGCCGACGCCGGCGGCGAGGTCGGTCTGAGCGAGCTCTCCACCAGCAGCGGACTGCCGCTGCCCACCATCCACCGGCTGATGCGCACCCTGGTCGCCTGCGGCTACGTACGCCAGCAACCCAACCGCCGGTACGCGCTGGGCCCGCGCCTGATCCGTCTCGGCGAAAGCTCTTCCCGACTGCTCGGCACCTGGGCGCGGCCGTATCTGGCGCGGCTGGTGGAGGAGACCGGCGAGACGGCCAACATGGCGCTGCTCGACGGCGACGAGGTGGTGTACGTGGCGCAGGTGCCCTCGCGCCACTCGATGCGGATGTTCACCGAGGTGGGCCGCCGGGTGCTGCCGCACTCCACCGGCGTGGGCAAGGCCCTGCTGGCGGACGCCCCGGCCAAGGACGTACGCGCCCTGCTCGCCCGCACGGGCATGCCGGCCGCCACCGAGAAGACGATCACCACCCCCGACGGTTTCCTCGAGGCCCTGGAGAACGTCCGCAGGACGGGCTACGCGGTGGACGACAACGAACAGGAGATCGGCGTCCGCTGCCTGGCGGTCTCGGTCCCCAACTCCCCCACAGCGGCGGCCATCTCCATCTCGGGCCCAGCGGGCCGCGTAACAGAAGCGGCCACGGAGAAGATCGTCCCCCTCCTCCAGGAGGTGGCGGCGGACCTGTCGGTGGCCTTGGCCAACACGGGAAACGGGCAGGGGTAGGCCTAGTACATGGAGACCACGGCCCGGGAGTTCAACCAGAACCCGTCACAGGTTCTCGCCGCCGCGGCGCGCGGCAAGACCGTCACGATCACCGATAACGGTGTTGCGGTGGCCCGGATGGTGCCGATCGACCAGGACATCCCCCCATACCCCACCGATCCCATGGGGTCCATCGACCTCCCCGACCTGACCCTTCCCGACCTCACCAATGAGGGGATCGAGGACGCACTCAAGGGGATGAAGACGCCGCGGGTCGACAACGCCGACCGTGGCTCAGCCAAAGCGTGACGGCTTACCTGTGAGGTCCGGGGCGTGCGTCCATGCCCGTCGCCGCTTGCACCGAAGCTCTCATCGGCGCTGGCGCCTCACACGGACGTCCGAGACGTGCGGAGCGCCGACCGTGCTGTGGGCGGGGACGGCTCGGGCCGCGAGGGTGACGCCGCTGGTGATGCGGCAGCCGCGACCGATGGCGACGCCGGGGCCGAGGCTGATGTTGTTGCCGGTCTGAACACCGTCTCCGATGAGCGCGCCGAACCGAGGTGTGCCGCAGCGGTAGAGGCCATCGGCCGTGCGGAGGAAGACCTCGTCTTCGGGGTGGCGCAGATCAGGGCTCCGCATGCTGATCGCGGCGACGGTGACATTGGCGGACAGGTGCGCCGCAGCGCCGACGAGGGTGCGGTTGACGCCGATCCGGTGACCCAGCATGGCGCCTTCACCAATGACGGCCTTCGTCACCTCGCAGTTGAAGCCGATCGAAGCGCCCGCGCAAAGCACGGAGCCCGCCCGGACGGTGGAGAACTCCCAGACCTGGGCATGAGGGCCAATGATCACGTCATTGCCGATGATCGCGGTGGGGTGGATCCGAGCGGTGGGGTGCACCCGATGAGAGCACTGTGCAACGGCCTGGTGGTGCAGGTGATCCCAGTCGGCCAGGAACTCCGCCAGCTCGTAGGTGCCCAACTGCCCGTAAGGGGTGTCAAGGAGGTCACCACTGGCGGGGGCGGAGAGGAAATCACCCAGCTTGAGCGTCGGCATGTCCGAACTCCCTTGAACGGTAGGTTACATGAGGTGGCCCTGAGGGTTAAGGGCTACGATCGCGGGCATTGTCGTCGAGTTGGGAGCACCTGCCTTGTCCGAGCCGCGTCTGGGTGTGGTCGTGGTGACCATGGGCAATCGGCCCACCGAGGTCGAAGCCCTGCTGACGTCGGTGGCGAAGCAGGACACCCCGCCAGAACGAATCGTGATCGTCGGCAACGGCACACCGCTGCCTGATTTCGCCGGACTGCCCGGTGACGTCACGACGCTGGAGCTGGAGGAGAACCTTGGCTGCCCCGGCGGCCGCAACGTCGGCATCGCGAAGCTGCGCGAGTTCGGCGATGTCGACATCGTGGTCGAGCTGGACGACGACGGGTTACTGATCGACGCGCAGGTGTTCCGCCAGGTGCGACACCTGTTCGCCCTCGACGACCGCCTCGGCATCGTCGGCTTCCGCGTCGCCGACGAGCAGGGCGAGACACAGCCACGCCACGTACCGCGCCTCGGCGGCCGGGACCCGATGCGGCGCGGGCTGGTGACCGGCTTCCTGGGCGGCGGGCACGCCTTCTCGATGCGGATGCTGAACGAAATCGGCGACTGGCCAGCGGAGTTCTTCTTCGCGCACGAGGAGAGCGACCTGGCGTGGCGGGCCCTAGACGCGGGCTGGAAAATCCGCTACGAGCCCGCGCTACTGCTCCAGCACCCGAAGACCTCCCCGGCCCGGCACGCCGTCTACTACCGCTTCACCGCCCGCAATCGCGTCTGGTTGACCCGGCGCCGCCTGCCGCTACCGCTGGTCCTGATCCACCTGAGCCTCTGGACAGTGATCACCCTGCTGCGGGCCCGATCGCTGGCCGGACTGCGGGCCTGGGTGGGCGGTTTCGTCGAGGGCCTGCGCACTCCGTGCGGTGAGCGGCGGCCCATGCGATGGCGCACGGTGTGGCGCATGATCCGGCTGGGCCGCCCGCCCATCATCTGAACACCCGCGGCTCAGCTGGGAGCCGCCTGGCGAAGCCAGTCCGGGATCGCGTGTGGAGTGCGCTTGAGCCAGGCCGCGTACCGGGCAATACCGTCCTCGACCGTGATCGTCGGTCTCCAGCCCAGCACGTGCTGCATCCGCGCGACTGCGGCATACCCGCCCTGTGGGTCGCCCGGCGGCATCGGCGTCTCGGTGAACTCCGCGCCGGGATAATGCCGTTGAATCAGCTGAGCCACCGCACGGATCGTCGTCGCACGACCGGAGCCGAGGTTGATCGTCTCGTTGTGCGCCCGCGGTGCAACGAGCGATCGTACGGTGCCGCGGGCGACGTCATCGACGTGGATCAGGTCCCGGACCTGGTTCCCGCCGCCGTTGAGCTGGAGCGGCAACCCCAGCGCTGCACGGGCGGCGAACCAGGCGACCACCCAAGAGTGGCTGCCCCGTTTGACCGTCTGGGGCTCTCCGTAGACGGAGAAGTAGCGCACGATCGTGTATGAGATGCCCAACTGGGTCAGGGTGAGCGCTGTTTGGAACTCGCCCCACAGCTTGGTGTTGGCGTACACGGACAGCGGCTGGAGCACCGCGCCTTCGCCGAAGCAGGGCGGCATGCGCCCGTAGATCGCTTCCAACAGCAGCCGCATGGAGCGGGTTTCCGCGCAGGCAGGGCGGTCGTGCTGGATGCCGTTTCCGTACACGCTGGCAGAGGAGACGTAGCAAAGGCGGCGTACCCGCTCACAGGCAGCCACTGCTTCCAGGACGGTCTGGGTACCGACGATGTTGGTGGTGATCGCCGCCATCGGACCCTCGGTGCAGGCAGCCACATCGGCGAGCGCGGCGGCGTGGATGACGTAGTCGCAGTCAGCGACCAGACGTCGTACCAATGCCGCGTCGGAGACGTCACCGAGGACGAAGTCCGGGTCATCCCTGTTGATGCCGAATAAGTCCCGGTACACCCGCTGCGGATAGGCGTCCATCCGACACAAGCTCACCGGCCGCGCACCGACTGCGCGGAGGTGGGCTGCAATACGGCTGCCGATCAGCCCGCCTCCACCGGTGATCAGTACGGTCCGGCTGTCGAGTTCGTCCATCTCAGGCATGATCGTGCTCCCTTCGTTGCGGATCAGCGAGGAGCAGGCGAGCCCAAACGGTCTTGCCCAGCGGGCTGCGCGAGTGGTGGCCGAAGTCTTCGGCGAGGGCGGCGACAAGTTGGAGTCCCCGACCGTGCTCGCTGTCACTGCCCTCCATGAGCTCACAGGGCGGATGAGAGCTGACATCGGATACCTCGACAAGGAAGTGCTTCCCCTCCGCTGCGAGGCGAACTTCGAAGGGGTGTCCATCTCTGTGTCCATGGCGTACGGCGTTGGTGGCCAGTTCGCTGCACACCAGCAGTGCCCCATCGATGTCATCCGGGTGGTAGCCCCGCTCTGCAAGTACCTCGCCGGTGTGCTGACGGACCAGGGCGACGCACTCAGGCGTGGACGTGAACGCCATCGTCCACAGTAGAGCGGCCTGTTGGTCGGGCTTTGTCATGGGAAGCATGGTGTCTCCTCGTCGCGGGCGGTTGCGCAGAATCAGCTCACCGCACGCGAAGGTCGCGCCATCAGGCCATCGTGATTACCCAACGTGGGTACCATTCTTGTCGGTTGACTCCCCACACCGCCCGCCGCAGCGGGGCGAGGAAGAGGGGCCTCAGTGTCCGAACCCCCGGCTGCCCGAGCGCTTCCGCCGGAGTTGCTGGCCAGTTCCGAATGGCAAGAGGCGTGCCGCCGCAGGGACTTCGCCTGCGTCTTCCGCCTGGTCAAGGTAAAGGCAGGTCTCTACCCTTCACGGATCGCGGCGCTGTGCGGGATGACTCCCAGTCGAGTCGGCGAAATCATGGCCGGACGACGCAGCCTGGCCCACATCGACGTGATCGAACGAGTCGCGGATGGGCTTCGCATCCCCGGCGCGATGCTCGGTCTCGCGCACCGCCCCTGGGAGATCCCGGTACTGACACATACCCGCCAGCTCGCGCCTGCGAAGGAGAGCAAACGTACCGTCCCTCCTGCCGAAGGGCTCGACGATCTGCTGGCGCTGGCCGACGGCCAGGTCACCCACTCCACACTGATCGCCCTGCGCTCGTCCGTGGAGGACTACTGGCGCCGCGACGACCAGCACGGCGGCGCACCCTTACGCCCCGCGGTGGTCGGGCATCTGCGATACGTCTCCCAACTCATGCGGACCACGGACACTCAACTTCGGCATGACCTCGAAGCGCTGGCCGCCGAGTTGGCTCGCCTGGCCGGATGGGGGTATTTCGACGCCCGCCAGTACAGCACCGCACGTACCTACTTCACTCAAGCCCTGAAGCTCTCACACGGCCGGGGCGACCGCTTGTTCATGGCCAATGTGCTGTCCTGCATGAGCCTCCAGGCCACTTACGACGGCAACCCGACCGACGCCCTCACCCTCGCCTGCAAGGCGCAGGACACCGCTCGCGCCAGCGGTGATCAGCCGCTGGTGATGTCCATGCTGCACATGCGCGAAGCCTTCGCCCACGCCACCCTGCGCGACGCGCCCTCCTGCCACCAGGCCATCGGCCGCTCCCGGGAGACATACGAGCGCGCGCAGGACCAGCTGAGCGAAGCCCCGTCCTGGGTTCGGTACTTCGACGAGACCAAGCTCATCGTGGACACCGGAATCGCCCTGGCCCGTCTCGGCGATGCCCAGCGGGCCGAGCCTCTCATCGCCGAGGGCCTGCGCCGAGAGAAGGTGGCCCAGCAGCGCGGCCGCGCTTTCCACGCGTTCTGGCTCGCGACAGCCCAACTGCAACAGGGCAAGCTCGACCACGCCTGTCACAGTGCGCGGCTCGCCCTTGACCTGGCCGCCACCGTCGACTCACCACGCGTCGCCGGGCATGTCCATGAGTTCCACCAACGCCTTGAGCCGTACTCCCGAGAAGCCCCGGTAATCGCCTTCGAACAACGGATGCGGGAAACGCTCGGCAGACCTAGCCGGCCTCATCCATGAGCAGGTAGAGCAACCCGACCAGGCTGCCGCTGCTGACGATCTCGCGGCGGTCGATCATGCCGCGGATCTTGGAGAGGGGAATCCACTCGATTCGGTCGGCCTCGTTCTTCTCGGTCGGCGGGCCTACATAGGTGGCCCCATCCGCGCGGAAGACGTGGTGCTCGGAATCGGTGATGCCGTTGGCCGGCTGGGCGTAGACCAACGGCTTGACTGCCTCGACCCGCCAGCCCGTCTCCTCCTCGACCTCACGGGCAGCCGCCTGCTCGGGCGTTTCCTCCGCCTCGACCAGGCCCATGGGCAGTTCCCATCCCCAGGTGTCGGTGATGAAGCGATGGCGCCACATCATCAGCACCCGCTTCTGGTCGTCGACCACAGCAGCCACCGCCAGGTGCCGCATGCGTACGACATGGTGCTCCCAGCGGCGGCCGTCGGGCTGCTGGACGTCCACGAGCCACAGGTTGACCCACGGGTTGCTGTAGATCTGCCGTTCGCCATGGACGATCCACTGCATGAGCCCAACTCCCCATTCACCGGTGCAGGCTCCAGCATGTCACCCAGGCCAGCCGCAACGACACGGATACCTCCCGGACGGCGGGAAGGGGGTGTGTCGGGGTGCCCCCGCAGGACGGCGAACGAACACCGGCCGTAAGCCGAAGACGAAAGCCGCGCGTTCGCCGTCCGAGGTGGGGGTACCCCCAGCGGTAGCTGGGG
>NZ_LIQY01000486.1:0-2330 GCF_001418495.1 Streptomyces pathocidini
TGTGGGCAGGCGGTCCGCCGGCGGGCCGGGGCCCGGACGGAGTCTGGGGAGGGTGGGTGCGGTGTGGCCACCGGCGTGCAGTCGCGTGCGAAACGATCAGGTCCGGTGGCCTGTTGTGACCGGCCACGCTCCGAAATGTTGCGCTCGGCCACGCTCCGAAAGGGGCACAGGCCGTCCTCCGGGTGCGGGCCGTGCCTACCTCAGCCCTTGGCGGCACGCATGCCCACAACCCGGCGGAGCCCCCGCGATTAGGGGCAATCGTTGTTGCTGGATTACCGTTGGCTCGTTTTGTTCGGTTCGGGCAGCATCGCCCGGAGATTGCTGTGGGTACGGCGGGAGTCACGCGGATGCGTCTCGGAGTGGGTTGGAAGCTGCACGGAGACGGGCGCAGCCCCGCACCGGGCGCGGTCGTGCGCCCCGACGAGCGCCTCTCCTGGGGCCGCACGATCGGCCTCGGCGCCCAGCACGTCGTCGCCATGTTCGGCGCGACCTTCGTGGCCCCGATCCTCATGGGGCTCGACCCCAACCTCGCCGTCATGGTCTCCGGCTTCGCGACGATCTTCTTCCTGCTGGTCACGAGCGGGAAGATCCCGAGCTACCTCGGCAGCAGCCTCTCCTTCGTCGGCGTCGCCGCGATCATCGCCAAGGAGGGCGGCTCGCCCGCGACACTGACGGGCGCCCTGCTCGTCGTCGGCGCCGTGCTCCTCGCCTGCGGGCTGGTCGTACGGGCGCTGGGCGCGCGCGTCATCCACGCCGTGCTGCCGCCCGCGGTGACCGGCAGCGCCGTGATGCTGATCGGTTTCAACCTGGCGCCCGTCGCCGCCGGGACCTACTGGCCGCAGGACCAGTGGACGGCGCTGGCCACCCTCCTGTTCACCGGGTTCGCGCTCGTCGCGCTGCGGGGCTTCTGGGGCCGGATCGCGATCTTCCTCGGACTGGTCTTCGGCTACGTCTTCTCCTGGCTCCTCGACCTGGGGTTCGGGAAGATCAACTCGCCGGACGGCTCCGGCAGGACGACCGATCACTGGAGGCTGGACCTCAGTGCGGTCGCCCACGCCGACTGGATCGGACTGCCCAGCCTGCACGCGCCGAGCTTCGAGGCCTCGGCCGTACTCGTCGCCCTCCCCGTCGTCATCGCGCTGATCGCCGAGAACGCGGGGCATGTGAAGGCGGTCGGCGAGATGACCGGCGACCCGCTCGACGACCGGATGGGCGGCGCGATCGCCGCGGACGGGGCGGCGACGGTGCTGTCCACCGCGGTCGGCGGCCCGGCCACCACCACGTACGCCGAGAACATCGGCGTGATGGCCGCGTCCCGGGTCTACTCCACCGCCGCGTACTGGGCGGCGGCCTTCTTCGCCATCCTCTTCGGGCTGTGCCCCAAGTTCGGCGCGGTGATCGCGGCGGTGCCGGGTGGGGTGCTGGGCGGGATCACCGTGATCCTCTACGGCATGATCGGGCTGCTCGGGGCGAAGATCTGGATCGAGAACCGGGTCGACCTCGGAAACCCGGTCAACCTGGTGCCGCTCGCCGCCGGGATCATCGTCGGCATCGGGAACGTGTCGCTGGAGTTCTCCGACCAGTTCTCGCTGAGCGGCATCGCCCTCGGCACGATCATCGTCCTGACCGGCTACCACGCGCTGCGGTTCCTGGCCCGGGAGCGGCGCACCGCCGCACCATCGGCCGACTGATCAGCCCTCCTGAGGCGCCGGACAGGCCGGTTCGGGCCTACCGTTGAGGTATGGCCAGCCAACATGAGCCCGAGGGCTGGAGCGCCGCGAAGTTCACCTGCCCCGCGTGCCACCAGCCCGTCGAGGCCGTCGTGAAGCGCCGCCGCAAGGTGCTCGGCGCGTACGTTCCGGTCTGGGAGCCGGGGCCGTGCGCCAACCCGGAATGCCCGCGCAGCCCCCAGGCGGAGCAGGACGGCGGCCCGGCCGAGGAGCCGAAGGAAGCGCAGCCCGGCTAGGGGGCTAGGGCCGGTCCGCGACCGCGGCGCCGGTGTCCGCGGCCGTGCCCGCCCCCGCACCCGCGGACTGGGGCGCACCCCGCCGCGCCGGTTCCGGTTGCGCCGAGCGCAGCACCCCCGCGCCCAGCACCAGCCCCAGGGTCAGCGCCGTCACCACGCCGAACGACACCGTCAGCGAGGTCGCGTCCGCGATCGAGCCCATCGCGGACGGCGCGATCAGCCCCGAGGCGTACGTGATGGTGGCGACACCCGCGATCGCCTGGCTCGGCGCCGGGCCGCTGCGGCCCGCCGCGGCGAAGGCCAGCGGGACCACGACCGCGACCCCGACCCCCAGCAGCGCGAATCCCGCCATGGCCATGGCGGG
>NZ_LIQY01000486.1:2430-2826 GCF_001418495.1 Streptomyces pathocidini
CAGGGTGAGGACGGCCGCGGCCGCCGACAGGTGGGCGCGCGCGTCGAGTTCGGCGTGCGCCGCCACCGTGCCCGCCGCCGAGCCGGCCAGCGCGCCGACGCTCCACATACCGTGCAGCCCCGACAGGATCGACCGGTCGAGCCGCTTCTCGAGCTCGACGCCCACCGCGTTCATGGCCACATCGGCCATTCCGGCCGTCGCGCCGTAGACGAACAGCGCCCCGCACAGGGCGACCAGGTGGGGGGAGAAGGCCGGGAGTACGAGCGAGAGGGTCCACAGCGCGAGCAGGCCGCGCAGCGCGGTGCGCACGCCGAAGCGGTGACTGATCCGGCCCGCCAGCGGCATCGCCACGGAGGCGCCGATCGCGGGGAAGGCCAGGGCGAGGCCGAGTTGGCC